>NZ_DFTP01000061.1:26090-26473 GCF_002381585.1 Marinimicrobium sp. UBA4209 | reverse complement strand
GCCGCTCTCGGCGACGTTCAACTGCCCGCCGGCGCCCAGCAGTACCGCGTGGGCGGCGCCGGTGTCCCACTCGCTGGTGGGACCCAGGCGAGGGTAGAGGTCGGCTTCGCCCTCGGCAATCAGGCAGATTTTCAGGGAGCTGCCCATGCTTTTGATTTCCGGGGCGTCGAAGTNNGTCGTCCAGGAAGGCCTTGAACGCGTCGCTCTGGTGTGAGCGGCTACCCACGATGCGCCAGCCGGTGTTGTTCGCGGGTGCCTTGCTGACGGTGATCGGGGTGTCCTGTCCATTAACGGATTTCCAGGCGCCTTGCGTCGCGGTGCCCCCGTGGTAGGTGCAGCCCAGCGCCGGCGCGTCCACCACGCCCCAGGTGGGTTCGCCGTGC
>NZ_DFTP01000061.1:25517-25973 GCF_002381585.1 Marinimicrobium sp. UBA4209 | reverse complement strand
CGATCAGGGCGATGTTGACGGTGAATTCGTCGTTTTTCTTCACGAACTCCTTGGTGCCGTCCAGGGGGTCCACCAACCAGTAGCGGTCCCAGGTTTTGCGTTCGTCCCAGGGGGCGTTTTCACTCTCCTCGGACAGGATGGGCAGGTCCGGTGTCAGGCGCTGTAGGGCGTCGACGATGACACGGTGGGCGGCTAGATCGGCTTCGGTGAGGGGGCTGTCGTCGTTCTTCTGATAGACCTCGAAGTCCTTCTGGTAGACGGTCATGATGGCGTCGCCGGCGGCTTGGGCGGCCTGAATGATGTCGGAATAGGGGATGGTTGGCATCTTTGGGTAAAGCTCCTTGAGAGGGTGGGTGCCGAACGTGTTTTGGGGGAGTATACCGAAAAGTAGGGTGGGGGCCGAATAGGGGTGGTTTTTGGGGGTGGGGTCACGTTGGTTTACGGCGGATGCGGGCT
>NZ_DFTP01000061.1:0-25433 GCF_002381585.1 Marinimicrobium sp. UBA4209 | reverse complement strand
TAGGGCGGATAAGCGAAGCGCATCCGCCGTAACCCCAGCCCGACATTGTGGGTGATGTTTGCTAGAATGGCGGATTGATTTGGCCGGGCATTGTGACCTCTTTTTATGAATGAATATCAGCGACAGGCTTATCTGGACGCCCTGGGCATGGAACAGTACGTTCCGCGCTGGCTGATGCCGCATGCGCCGATGCCCACGGCCTGCGAGCTGCCTGTGGTCGAGCCGCAGCCAGCCGCGCCTGCGGTGGCTCGGGAACCTGCGAACGAGCGGGCGTCCGCTGAGGCACCGCGGCCGGTGGCGGATTTCCTGAACGATATGCGCGAACCGGCCAAGCCGACGCGTCGGGAAGCGCCTCCGGAACCGGAGAAAGTCGCCGCTGCGGAGCCGCCCGCCGAGCGAATCGAGCCCTTTACCCTCAGCATCTGGCGTTCGCCCTTGCCAATACTGGTGGTCGATGCCCGCCAGCCCCGCGCGGCCATGCCCACGGACCGTCTGCTGCGCAACCTGCTGCAGGCGCTGGCGCCCCACGATACGCAGCGGGTCAGCGAAGAGGTACTGCCCTGGCCGCTGGTCAACCACAAGGCGGTGCGTCTGACCAGCGAGGACGCGCGGGCCGAGCTGGGCACCTGGCTGGAAACCGAGTTGGCCAACCGGCCGGTGCGCCACCTGTTGCTGATGGGGGAGTCGGCCGCGCGCTTCCTGTTGCCGGAAGATAGGCAGTACGATGAAGCCCTCTGGCAGTCGCTGTCCCTGCCGCCGTTCGACATGCCCACGCTGGTCGCACCCAGTCTGTTGGAGATACTGCGCAACCCGGATCTGAAACGGCCGCTCTGGACGGCATTGCAGCCCTGGTTGCCAATGGACGTGACCGCGAGCTGACCGCTTTGACCACCATGACGTCGACTCCCCACCCTTCGCTCTCCATCGTGACTACTGCCACCGGTCTTGAGCTGACTTTCCGACCCTTGGCGTCCGCCGATATCGAGGCGGTCATGGCACTTGAGAAGCAGGTTCAGAGCCATCCCTGGCGACGGTCCAGTTATGACGACTGCCTGACCGGTCGTCATCACTGCTGGCTCGCCGAGCATCAGGGGCAGTTGGTGGGGTTTGTGGTGGTGGCCTGGGCCGCGGGCGATGCCGAGCTGCTCAATATTGCGGTCGCACCGAATCGACAGCGCCAGGGCGTGGGGCAGGCGCTACTGGAGCTGATGCTGGCGCAGGTCAAGCCGTTCGCCAGCATGGTGTTTCTTGAAGTGCGGGTGTCCAATCACTCGGCAATCGCGTTCTATGAGCGGGAGCAGTTTTTCGAGCTGGGGCAACGGCCGAATTATTACCCTACCGCCCGGGGGCGGGAGGATGCGTTGATTCTGGCGCGGCAGCTGTAGGGTGGCATAAGGCCGAAGGCCGTCATCCACCGTTCCCCGATGCCTGGGCGTCTCAGGTATACTGTCCCGCTTTAAATCCGCCTGCCGCCGTGGGGTTTATGTCACGACCGCTTACTGCAACGCTCACCGAAGGTTCCGTGGCCGGCCAGCTGCGGACCCTGGCCATTCCCATGGTCTGGGGGTTGCTGGCCACCATGTCGTTCAATGTGGTGGATACCTTCTACGTGGCGCAGTTGGGCAACCAGCCCCTGGCGGCGATGAGCTTTACTTTCCCGATTGTGATGATCATTACCAGCCTGGGCATCGGTCTGGGGGCGGGGTCTTCGTCGGCCATCTCCCGTGCCATCGGTGAAGGGGACGCCAGCTATGCCCGGCGCCTGGCCACCGACGCGATCAGTCTGACCTTTCTGGTATCGGCCAGCATGTGCCTGCTCGGCTGGCTGTTGATGGACCCGCTGTTCAGCCTTCTGGGCGCCACGCCCGATCTCTTGCCCCTGATTCGCGACTACATGTCCATCTGGTTTATCAGCGCGCCGTTTCTGATGGTGCCCATGGTCTGCCTGTCGGCCCTGCGTGCCCTGGGCATGAGCCACATCCAGGGTTACCTGATGAGCGCGGCGGCGCTGTTCAATGCCGCGCTGGACCCGCTGCTGATTTTCGGACTGTGGGGCTTTCCCGCATTGGAGCTCCAGGGTGCCGCCTTGGCGACGCTCGTCACTCGCATACTGACCTTTCTGGTGGCCTTTTACATTCTCGCCGTGCGGGTTCGGCTGCTGACCTACCCCTGGGTGGCCTGGCAGGCGCTGATGCGCTCCTGGAAAACCATTGTGCATGTCGGTGTTCCCGCCATGGCCACCAATGTGATTGTCCCGTTGGCGAGTGCGGTGGTGACGGTCATGGTCGCCCGCTACGGGACCGATGCGGTGGCCGGGCTGGGAGTGGCCATGCGCATCGAGCCGTTGATGTTGATCGTGTTTTACGCGCTGTCCGGTGTTATCGGTCCGTTCTTCGGGCAGAATTTCGGGGCCGGTCAACACCACCGTCTGAATGAGGCGGTAAAGGTACTCTCGTTATTCTGCCTCGGGTTTGGGCTCTTGATCGCGGTCTTTCTGTGGCTGTTTGGCGGGTTGTTGGCAAGCCTGTTCAGCGAGCATGCTGAGGTCTTGCGGGTGGCTGCTTTCTACCTGGCCGTGGTGCCCTTCAGTTACGGGGCCTACGGTATCGTGATGTCGGTGAATGCCGCTTTTAACGGCTTGGGTCGCCCTCTGCCGGCGATGGCATTGTCCGCGGGACGGGTGGTCTACGTGTTCCTGCCCCTGGCCTTTCTCGGCCAGTGGATCTGGGGACTGGAAGGCATCTTTATGGCCACGGCGCTGGCGAACTGCCTGGTCGGGCTCTGGGCCTGGGAGTGGCTGCGTCGTTACGTCCAGCAGGTTCGGGCTGAAGGTGGGCGTCGTGCGCTGGTCTCGGTGGAGGCGGGCCATGACCCCCACTGAACGCAGCCCGGAGCAGTATCTTCAGTGGGCGCGCTGGCTTCTGATTGCCGTATTGCTGGTGCCCATCGGTCAAGATGTTCTGTCCGGGACGGCGCTGACGGTGGATGGCTGGCTGGGTCTGTGGTGCTTTGCACTGGCGGTCCAGCTCGTCGCTTACTCGCCGTGGCCCCGCGCCGAACATCGGCGGCTCAGCCTCCATCTTCTATGCGATATTGTGCTCTGGAACGGGGTGGTCTGGTTGACCGGGGGCGCCACCAACCCCTTTGCCGCGCTGTTGTTGATTCCCCTGGTGCTGGCGTTTTTATTGCTGCCCTGGCGGTGGGCGGCTCTGCTGTTGATCGCGAGTATTGCGGGGCAGTTGGTGCAACTGGTGGCGGTGTCCGATACGCACCTCGGTCACGACGGCATGGGCGGACACTTTCAGGCCATGGTGGCCGGTTTTGTGATTGCGGCCCTGCTGCTGGCTTTGACCTTACTCTATTTGCGCCGGCAACTGCACCTGCGGGATCTGGATCTGCAGCGGCTGCGGGAAACCCAGTTACGCGATGAACAACTCCTGGCGGTGGGAACCGCCGCCGCCCAGTTGACCCACGAAATGGCGACACCGGTTCAGTCGATCGGTTTGCTGTTGGATGAAATGGAACTCACTCTGGCGCCCGCGGACCGTCAGGAGACGGATGCCGAACGCCAGTTGATCCGCCGGCAGTTGGAGCGTATTCAGGGATTATTGGCTGACTGGCGGCTGATTGCCGAGGATGTCCGCGCGCGGCGTCTGCAAGCGTTGCCACTGGATCAACTGCTGCAGTCGGTACGCCAATTGCTGAGTATCACCCGCCCCGGCGAGCCTGTGGCGTGGGGAGAGATGAAAGGGGTGGCAGGCTCTGGTGTGCGCGCCGATCGCACGCTGATGCCGGCCATCCTGAGCCTGCTCAACAATGCCCTGGATGCGGGCGGTTCGGTGCGGGTGAGTGGTTACTGCTCTGAGGGACTGTGGCGGCTCGACATTGATAACACCGGCCGGCCTCTGACACCGGAGCAGCGGGCGCGTCTGGGGGCCGAATGTCTGCCCAGCGATGACGGGTTTGGCGTGGGCGCGCTGGTCAGCTACGCCACGATGGAGCGGTTTGGCGGGCGGGTGTACTGGTCCGGTGACGATCGCAGCACTCGAGCCCGGCTGGAATTGCCCATTCAGGAGTGTTCTGACGGTGACTAGGCTGCTACTGATTGACGATGATGCGCTGTTTCGCGACCTGATGACTCGCCGCCTGGGGCGCGAGGGCTTTGAGGTGAGCGCCTGCGCCGATGCGGAGGACGCGCTCGCCTGTGATCCCGAGCCCCTGGATGCGATTCTGCTCGATCTGATGTTGGGCGAGCGGTCCGGGCTGGACCTGATTGCGGAACTCAAACAGCGCTTTCAGCCCCGTGAATTGGTGGTGCTCACCGGTTACGCCAGCATCGCCACCACTGTGGAAGCGATGAAGCGCGGTGCCACCAACTACCTGGCCAAGCCGGTGGACCTGGCCCAGCTCCTCAAGGTGCTGAGAGGCACCGACGTGGCACAAACCGAGCCGCTTTCAGGCCGTCACGTCACCCCCGCCGAGCTGGAATGGGAGCATCTGCAACGGGTACTGCTGGAGCACGATGGCAACATTTCCTCCACCGCCCGGGCCCTGGGCATGCACCGGCGCACTCTGCAGCGCAAGTTGAAAAAGCACTCTCCGTTCTGAGTAGGCACCGTAGTCAGGTCCGAAATGAGCGCTTATTATGTACTCGGGCGTTTTTGAAGTTCCGGAGGTTTAAAAATAATATTTTTAAGGCATTCAAAGTACCGCTCAAAGGAAAAATATAAACAATCTCATTGCTTTTGTTTAAAAATTACGGTATTTTGGTACCATGAATACCGTTAGAGGTTCAAAATTAAACACGCTGTTGAGTACGCAGCCGAAAGGCACCGTGCTGTTATCTGCCTGGTTGACCGAACAGGGCTATAGCCCGGAGCTGCAAAAGCAGTACCGCAAAAGCCAGTGGTTTAACTCCATAGGCACCGGGGCATTGGCGCGCTGTGGAGATCAAGTGGATTACCTGGGCGGAGTTTACGCCCTGCAATCTCAGCTTAAACTGTCTGTTCACCCGGCAGGGAAGACGGCGCTCGCCATGCAGGGGAAATCGCAGTACCTCGAACTTCTGACTAAAAAAGCACTTCTCTTTGGCGGGCCAAACGAAAGTCTGCCTCTTTGGTTTAGAAAGCATGATTGGGGGGTGAGCGTTGACTGCAAATGGAGTGCATTTATGCCGCCGGAGCTAGGGCTGGTGGACCATGAGCACAAGAGTTTCACGGTCAAAATATCATCTCCGGCCCGAGCTGTGATGGAATGCCTATATATGGCACCTAAATCACAACCGCTTGTTGAAGTCTATGAGCTGATGGAAGGGCTTAATAATTTGCGCCCGGCGAGCGTTCAAAAATTGCTGGAAGGTTGCAATTCGATCAAGGTGAAACGCCTGTTCCTCTATATGGCTGAAAAGGCTGGTCATGACTGGTTGAGCTATCTCGACTTGAACAAAATGGACTTGGGGTCGGGTAAACGCGCAATTGTGCCTGATGGTGTTTATATTCCAAAGTACCAAATTACTGTGCCAAGGGAGTTGGCAGCATATATATGAATCAAACTTATAGAAAACAGGTTGGATTATTACTGAGCGTGCTTCCAGAGGTGGCTAAAGAGACGTGCTTTGCCATGCATGGAGGTACAGCGATAAACCTGTTTGTGCGTGATATGCCGAGGCTGTCGGTTGATATTGACTTGACCTATGTGGAAATCAGCCCTCGCGAGCATGCGCTTGCCTCGATCAATAAAGCGCTTATGCGTATCAAGGGTAGAATAGAGAGGCTTCTCCCCAGGGTGAGGGTTCATCACAGCTCTGATGCGTGCAAGCTACAACTTGATGAAGGCGGGATGCTCATCAAAATAGAGGTCAACATGGTTGGCCGGGGGCTGCTGGGTGCACCGGAAGAACGACCATTATGCAATGCGGCACAAGAGACATTTGATGCTTTTTGTGTAATGAGCCTGGTGCCGCGACCTCAGCTTTACGGTGGGAAGTTATGCGCTGCACTCGACCGCCAGCATCCCAGGGATCTTTTTGATATCAAGTTGTTGTTGGAAAATGAAGGGCTTAACGACGAAATTAGACCAGGCCTGGTGTATGGGTTGGTCTGTTCTAACCGTCCCACTCATGAAATGCTTGATCCTAACCTGCTGGATCAGCGTGCAACGTTTGAAAACCAGTTCGAGGGAATGAGCGCGCTAGCATTCACCTATGAAAATTATGAGCAGGTCAGACAAGGCCTAATTAAGAGGGTCAGGGAGGCGCTCGGTGAGAAAGACAGGATTTTCTTAAGTAGTTTTAATCGGTTGGAACCTGAGTGGTCAATTTATAACTTTCAAGATTTTCCATCAGTGAAATGGAAGCTTTTCAATCTGGAGCGATTTAAGCAAACCAGGCCAGGCGCGTATGCAAAACAACTGCGTCTTTTGGAAAAGATATTGGATCGTTGATTTCGAGCGACCCTGATCTCAGATAGAATGGCGGGCTCTCTCATCCCTTGAAAAGGGATGCTGGGTACAAATTTAGGTACAAATTAGGATTTAAAGTGGTATGGCTGATAGCAATTTTTTGAATGAAATCAACAAGCGAAGGACTTTTGCTATCATTTCCCACCCGGACGCCGGTAAAACCACCATCACTGAAAAGCTGTTGCTGTTCGGAAGTGCGATTCAGCAGGCCGGCTCCGTGAAAGGTAAGCGAGGGCCCCATGCCAAGTCGGACTGGATGACCATGGAGCAGGAGCGCGGCATTTCCGTGACCTCCTCGGTGATGCAGTTCCCCTACAAGGAGCGCATCGTCAACCTGCTCGATACCCCGGGGCACGAAGACTTCTCGGAAGACACCTACCGCACCCTCACCGCCGTGGACTCGGTGCTGATGGTGCTGGACGGGGCCAAGGGTGTGGAAGACCGGACCATCAAACTGATGGATGTCTGCCGGTTGCGCGATACCCCGATTCTGTCTTTCGTGAACAAGCTGGACCGGGAAGCCCGGGACCCGGTTGACCTGCTGGATGAAATCGAGTCGGTTCTGAACATCACCGCCGCTCCGGTCAACTGGCCGCTGGGTATGGGGGTTGATTTCAAGGGCGTTTATAACCTGTACACGGACACTATTCACGTGTACGAGAAAGGTCAGGGACACACCATTCCCGCTGACACTCAGATTCAGGGGCTGGACAGCGCCGAAGCCAGTGAGCTGCTGGGTGATGATGCCGAGGATATTCGCGAGCAGATCGAGTTTGTGCGCGGCGCGACCTCGCCCTTTGATGTCGAGGAGTACCTGGCCGGGCGTATGACGCCGGTGTTTTTCGGTACCGCCCTGGGCAACTTTGGTGTTCGCGAAATGCTGGATCACTTTGTGGACTGGGCGCCCAAGCCCATGCCACGCATGACCCATTATCGGGAAGTACAGCCCAACGAAGAAAAACTGTCGGGCTTTGTGTTCAAGATTCAGGCGAACATGGACCCGAAACACCGGGACCGTATTGCGTTTATGCGCATCTGCTCGGGCACCTACCGCCAGGGCATGAAGATGCGTCATGTGCGCCTGGGTAAGGATGTGAAGATTGCCGATGCGGTGACCTTCATGGCTGGCGACCGCAGTGCGGTGGATGAGGCCATTGCCGGTGATATCATCGGGCTTCACAACCACGGTACGATTCAGATTGGCGATACCTTCACGGAGGGTGAACCGCTGAAGTTTACCGGCATCCCGCACTTTGCCCCGGAACTGTTCCGCCGCATCCGCCTGAAAGATCCGCTCAAAACCAAGCAGTTGCAGAAAGGTCTGCAGCAGTTGGCGGAAGAGGGGTCTACCCAGGTGTTTTTCCCGCTGAATAACAACGATATCGTGGTCGGTGCGGTTGGGGTGTTGCAGTTCGAGGTGGTGGCTTACCGGTTGAAAGACGAGTACAAGGTCGAGGCCATCTACGAGCCGGTCAATGTGGCCACCGCGCGTTGGGCGGAGTGTGAGGATCCGAAAAAGCTTGAGGAGTTCAAGCGCAAGTGTGCGGACAACCTCGCCCTGGATGGGGGGGGTTACCTCACCTATCTGGCGCCAACCCGGGTCAACCTGTCCCTGACCGAGGAGCGCTACCCCGAGGTAAACCTGCGGGCGACACGGGAGCACTGATCAACGGGTCATGTTCTGAATACGAAAACGGCGCCTGTAGGCGCCGTTTTCGTATCGGTGCGAAGGTCTCGCTCTGTTACTCCGGGACCACGAAGGTAAAGGGTACCGAGAACTCGTACACGTCTCCGCGAATGACCTCGGGCACGTCCGGGAAGGGTGCTGCTTCCCGGATGGCCCGCTCGGCCTCCCGGTTGAGCAGGGAGTGTTCCGACTCTTCCAGCATATTCATGCTCTGGATGGCGCCCGCCCGATCGATCACCACTGCCACGCGAATCTCCCCTTCCTGTCCGCGCTGAAGGGCGCGTCGAGGGTAGCTTGTGTTTTGCAGGATGCTGCGCATCAGGTTGGAGAAATACAGCTGTTGCGCCCGCAGAGACTCGGCGGTCAGTAGCGGCTCGTCATCCTCTTCCTCTTCTTCGGCGACTACCGCCGGTTCGGGTTCAGGTTCGGGCGCCGGTTCAGGCTGTGGCTCGGGTTCTGGCTCTGGTTCGGGCTCCGGTTCTGGCTCCAGGGACGCCTTCGGCATGTCCAGAGCAGTCACCAGCGGGGCGGTTGCAGCGACCGGTGGCGCGCTGGACTCCGGTTCGGGCGACGGTTCGGGTTCGGGTTCCGGTTCCGGCTGGTTCCACTGGGCCACGGTTTCTATCCGTGCGGCTGAAGGCTCGATGGCTTCAAAGCGCGAACGCAGGTCACCGGGGATCTCGCTCGGAGAGAGCAGGTTGTCCCGGAAGGTCGATGACAGGGGGACATTGCCCACCCAGGCGCGGGCCAGCAGGTTGAAGAAGGGCTCATCCTCAATCACGCCGAGCTCGACGCCATTCAAACCCACCGCAACACCGGTGCCGGGGTTGAGCTCAATGGTGACCACATCGTTCTGGCGCAAACGCCCCCGGAACAGATTGGAGAAGGCCACCATGTTGTCGGCCTGCGCTGTGAGGGCGCTGCCGCTGTTGTTGATGGAGACCCCTTCAATCCACATCCGGCTGAAACGCCGGGACGGGATGCCATTGTCGGCCGTAATACGCAGCTCCATGCGCTTGGCGCCGGGGCTGTTGAGCGCCGTGTCAGCGCTATCAGTTCTGGACTCAAGATAGAGCGCACCAATGAACATTTCATTGCCCAGTTCCTGATGAGACGCCAGGCCGTTCAGGCTTGACGCCGCCATTGCCGAGGGGGCGAGGTACAAGGCAAACGAGAGCAAGACAGACATTACTGAGGCTTTGAACATAAGCGAATCCCAATTCACATCATTATTATGTGCGTCCCGTAATTCCGCACTTCGTCGGGCATCAGCCAGCTATCATACAATAAAATGTTGATTCGATGGGCAGTGTGGGTCGGACGAATTTGGGCGAAAATGGGGCAGGTCTATTCCTTTGGGTCATAACCGTGCAGATTTCTCAACACGGAGCAGCGCCGGTTGTCAGACGTCAATGGACAAGGCTATGATGCGGAGCAACCCCTGTGGGCGGTGGAGCCGGCCGGGGGAATAATAAACAATATACTGACCGCTCCGGGGCAGAGAACTTGGCAACTATGGAAATAAAACCCCTCAACAAATTTCCCCGAGATACCGTTGAACGTTGGTTGCTCACTATTCCTTTTTACAAAACCGTCAAACAGCAGGACAACTGGCAGTTCGAAATTCTGCTGGATCGGGCCCATATCGCTTACTACGAACCCGGTGAACAGGTACTGCAGCGCGGTGAGCGGGACCAGTGGCTGTATTTTCTGCTGAGAGGGCAGCTGGACGTATACCCCAATGAGCAGGTGGAAGGCCCCTCCATCAATCAGATTACCCCGGGCGAAGTGTTCGGCGACCTGGCCATGCTGATTGGCCATGAACGCACGGCGACCCTCATTGCCTCACCGGGGTGCCGGCAAGTGGTTGTACTGGCCTCGGACTTCAGTGAGTTTGCCAACCTGGAGTCCAACCGGCCGATCACCCTGGCCACCAAACTCGCCTACTACCGGAATACCGTGCACAGCCTGCGCTGGAAGCTCGAGGTGTACCGCGCCCAGAATCCGCAGCACAGCTTTGCTAATCGCCATCGACAGATCCGGTTGTACACTGGCCCCAAAGACACCCGCGAGGAGCTCTCGGCCCTGCACGCCCAGGCGCAATCGCTGGCGCGCCTGTTGCTGGAGTGGAATGGTGAATTTGGGGCAGCGCGTCGTTAGTTGGCCGGTAAATTTGCTATCATGAGGTTTATTCCGCGCCCGGCGGCCAATGGCCGGGTCCGATTGTATTCTGTTCAGGGCCACTATGACCTTTGACGATTTGAAACTTCGGCCGGGCTACCCGCTTCAAGTCCAGGTCGAAACCAGTACCGGGATGTCCGAGCGTTATCCGTGCCGCTTTGTGGGGGCCATGCCAGGGCGGGCGCTATTGCTGTCCGTGCCCCGTGTCAATGGTCGTTTTCTGCGCTTGCGTCCAGGGCAGAAGGTCGTGGCCCGGATGATGGTGGCGAACGGGGTCGGGGTTTTTACCTGCTCGGTGGAGAGCCAGGCCACGGATCCCTACCCACTGCTACACCTTGATTACCCCGAGGAAGTCGGCTTTAAAGGCATTCGACAATCCACCCGTGTGGAAATTGCATTGCCGGTCGTCGTGCTCAATCAGAGTAGCCTCGAGGCCTCTGAAGTAGACGCTCGTGTGGTTGATATCAGCCTGTCGGGTGCGCGCCTGGAGTTGGATCGTATTCTGGGCGATATCGGAGATAAAGTATCCATTACCGCCCAGGTTGAAGTGGCCGGGCTCTATCGCGACCTGCGCCTCGAAGCGGTCATCCGCTCCCGGGTTGAGCGCAGTACCCAGGAACTCAAGCAGAACACCCCGGTAGTGTACGGGCTGGAATTCGTTGAGGCAGATGAAGATCGCCGCTTGCTGTTGGCCGCCTATGTGTATGCGAAAATTGCCCAGGATCAATTACCCACACCTTAGCGCCGGTCTGGCGTTGTGCCTGTGTCTGAGCGCGGCCGCTCCGGTCCAGTCGGTTGAACTGGAGCAGCTGTGGCTGCCCAAATCCTATCTACGACATCTTCCCCGTCTGTATGACGCTGCGCGCCTGGTGGAGGAATCCCCGGGCTGTGAAGAGCTGCTGGAGGGCACCAGTCATCTCGGACGGAGCACACTCGAGCATCCCGTCTTCACCCTCAAGTGCCGCAATCCATCGGGCCAGACTTTCAGCCTGATGGTCGACGGCCCCAGCCTGATGAAAGTGGATGACACCCGTCCCGGTGGCCTGGTGTCCTTCGAGCAACTGCGGGAAGAGTATGAGCTGGCTCAGCAGCGTGAGCGGGAGCGACAAGAGAAGGCCCGAGAGCTCGCCGCACTGGAAGCGCAAAAGCAACAGACCGAGCAGGAGCGCCAACAGTGGTTGCAGTGGTGGGAGGATGAGTTTGCCCGGCGAGAGACGTTCTGGAAGGAGTGTGTCGCGGCACTGGAGCAGCGAGTGGGCGGAATGCAGGCACTGGAATGGCTGACTACCGAGCGCCCTGAGCCCGAGTTGGGGCAGGAGCCAAACCTGGAAAGCCATCCGCCGCTCACCTATGTGATCGACTTCAATGCAGAGAGTTATTATGGCGAGGCGCTGTTTTATCGGGCGGCTTGTCGCCAGGACGACCAAGGGGAACTGGAGCTGGATATCAGGGCGCGAAGGGACTAGATAAAAATGGTCAGACACAAAAAAGGGTCCCTGAGGACCCTTTTTTGTGGAACCGCCACTAGCGCTTAGGCGCTGGGGGTTGCCTTGGCGGGACGGCCGCGACGGGCGCCAGCCTTTTTCGCCGCTGCTTTTTTAGCGGTGGTTTTTTTGGCCGCGGTTTTGCGGGTGCCGGTTTTCTTGGTGGCGGCCTTCTTGGCAGTGCTCTTACGCGCAGCGGTTTTCTTGGTCGCTGGCTTTTTGGTCGCCGCTTTTTTCTTGGCGGTGGTCTTTTTGGTGGCTGCCTTCGCTTTGGCGGCGGCCTTTTTGGCTTTTGCCTTGGCCTTGGCGGCGGCTTTCTTGGCCGCTACTTTCTGCCGTGCTGCCAGTTTCTTGGCGGCGGCGCGGGCGCGGGCGGCTTCTTTTTTGGCTTTCGCCTTGGCTTTGGCGGCCGCTTTCTTGGCAGCGGCTTTGGCGCGAGCGGCTTCTTTACGAGCGGCGGCCTGCTGAACCTTGGCCATGGCGGCTTCGGCCTTCGCTACGGCTTTGTCGTGCTCATTGGCCAGTTTGTTGGCGGCCTTGATTTCGGCCAGGGTCTGCTTGGCGGCTGCCAGATCAGCCTTGACCGTATCGTGAGCGGCCTTCGCCGTGTTCACTGCGGCCTTGGCGGCTTCTGCCTGCTTGGCCGCGGCGGGGGTTTTCTTCTTGCGCGCAGTGGCCAGCTTGGCACGGGCTGACTTGACTTTGGTTGCCGCTTTGGTGGCTTCCTTGGTCAGTGCTGTTACGGTTTTCTGGGCATCGGTTTCCTGTTGAGTGCGGGCTTTGCTCAGTTGCGCTTTGACCTGAGCGAGCTCTTTTTCCAGTTGCGCAACAGCGTCAACGGACGTTTTTTTGCGTGCAGCCATGGTTTGCTTCCCTTATTGTTTTGGAAGAAAAAATGAAGGATGAATAAAAAGCAAAATACAAACAGGTGATAAGTTAAAACTTTGTGGTGAAAATTCAAGTTTTTTATTGCGAAATCAGGAAAATAAACCGCTTTTTCGTAAAAAAAACCCGTTTTCGGGTTTTTTGAACAGTCGATTGAAGTGTTTACCGGTTGGTTTTGAGTTTGGCGGAAAGCTTGCCGCTGATTCGTCAGTGAACTGCGGGCGTTATCCTTGAGTGCGTTTTCTGTATATAATCACAGGTATGATTCAAGGTCGGGACACGCTTTGTGCGTAAAATTATTCACTGTGATGCGGACTGCTTTTTTGCCGCAATCGAGATGCGGGACGATCCGAGTCTCCGTCATCGTCCGATTGCGGTGGGGGGCAGCTCGGATCGGCGCGGCGTGATCTCCACCTGTAATTATGAGGCGCGCCGGTACGGTGTTCGCTCCGCAATGGCCTCGGCTTACGCCAAGCGTTTGTGTCCGGACTTGCTGATTGTGCCGCATCGGATGGATGCCTATCGGGAAGCGTCCCTGCAAATGCGTCATGTGTTCTACGATTTTTCCGAACGAGTGGAACCTTTGTCGCTGGATGAGGCCTATCTGGATGTGACCGACAGTGAACACTGTCAGGGTAGCGCCACCCGGATTGCCGAGGCGATTCGCGAGCGGGTTCATGACGCGCTGGGTATCACCATCTCGGCCGGCGTTGCACCCAATAAATTTCTGGCCAAAGTGGCCAGTGATTGGCGCAAACCCGACGGTTTGTACGTGGTGCCTCCGACGCAGGTAGACGAGTTCGTTCGGGCGTTGCCCGTTGAGCGCGTGCCGGGTGTCGGCCGGGCCACGGCCCAGAAGCTGTCGCAGATGGGTGTGGCCACCTGTGGTGACCTGCAGGCTTTTGATGTGTTTGAGCTCAGTGAGCGCTTCGGGGCCTTCGGCGTGCGTCTGCACCACCTGTGCCACGGGCGTGACGAGCGGGCGGTGACGGTCAGCCGGCGTCGCAAGTCCCTCAGTGTGGAGCACACCTTTGCCCAGGACCTGCCCGACCTCGAGCATTGCCTCGGGCAGTTGCCAGGGCTGCTGCAGTCTCTGGCCCTTCGGTTGCGCCGGGTTGATGGCGATTATCGGGTGGTCAAGCGGTTCGTGAAGCTGAAGTTTGAGGATTTCACCTCCACAACCCTTGAGCGGGCCGGTACCGATGTCAATCAGGCGGCTTACCGGGCGTTGTGTGAGGAAGCGTTTGTGCGCGGTGATCGACCGGTCAGGCTGCTCGGCGTTGGGGTGCGGTTTGTGGATTTACGGGAAGATCAGGCTTTTTACCAGCTTGATTTATTCTCTTAGCCGCATTTTTAGGGCATTTTTACACCCATCAAGGTGTAAAAAGGACTATTAGCGGGCGCTGGGATGGCCACAATGGCAAGAAAGCGATGGTCATGCAGCGGTAAAAGCTGTTAGTATTCGGGTCTGTTTCTGGGGGGCTCAAGGGCGCCCAGTGATTTCAGACACCCAGTGATTTCAGATAAGAACGGGAGTAAGTGCGGTGAGAAGAAAGAAGAGCCGTAGCGGTGATGATAGTAACGATATCGATTTGACCCCCATGTTGGACGTGGTGTTCATTATGTTGATCTTCTTTATTGTGACGGCGTCGTTCGTCAAAGAGATCGGCCTCGACACCAATGTTCCCGAAGAGAATGACCAGCCGCCGCCGGAAGATGCGGATCCCAACATCGTGGTCGATATCCGTCAGGATAACCAGGTGTGGATGGAGAACCGTCGAGTGGATACCCGGGCAATTCGTTCAAACATTGAGCGGATGCGGGCGGAGTTGCCGGACGCTACCGTGATTATTCGTACCCACGATCGTGCCGACGCGTCCGTTTATGTCTCAGTAGCGGATGCAGCTCGGGCCGCCAATGCGCCCAGTATTGTTCTTGTGCCCATGCCGGAAGAAATGCGCGCTCGATAAGATCGCCTGTTCTTCGGACATAAAAAAACCACCGACAAAATCGGTGGTTTTTTTATGTCCGCCTGATGGCCCTGAGAGTGTTCGACCAAAACTGCCTGGCGGATCAGGCGCCCTCAGTGGGGCGCCTTCTGCTCAGTCTTCGACTCTTTAGCTGGCGAGTTGCTTGCGCACCGAGGCCAGTTTGACGCAGACCACAAACACCTTCATCGCCCCTTTCACTTCCTCGACGCTGGGCACTGAGGGCGCAATACGGATATTGCGGTCCTCGGGGTCTTGGCCGTAAGGGAAGGTGGCGCCCGCGGGCGTCAGCTTGACTCCGGCCTCGGCCGCCAGACGAACGGTGTCCTGAGCACAGCCGGGACGAGTGTCAAACGACACAAAATAGCCACCTTGAGGTTCCTGCCAGTTGCCCAGATCGCTCTCTGCGAAGGCTTCGTTCAGCGCATCCAGTACCGCCGCAAAGCGGGGCTTGAGCAGTTCGGCATGACCCTGCATGTGCTTCATCAGGGCGTCCCGGTTGGGCAGGAAGCGGCTGTGACGAATCTGGTTGACCTTGTCCGGACCGATGGTGCAGGTTCCCAGAAACTGCTTGAACCCTTTCAGGTTGGCGGGGCTGGCGTTGACGAACGCGACCCCGGCACCGGCGTGGGTGATCTTTGAGGTCGAAGCAAACTGAATGACCGAGTCTTCTGTACCGTGCTGGGCGCAGGCTTTCATCACACAGGCCAGTTCCGGTGGGTTGTCGACCAGGTCGTGAACGGCGTAGGCGTTGTCCCAGAATACCCGGAAGTTCGGGCCCGCGATTTTACCCAGTGCGGCAATACGCTCAACGGTTTCATCGCTGTACACCACACCGGTCGGGTTGGAGTATTTGGGAACACACCACATGCCCTTGATGCGCGGATCGTCTTTGACCAGCGCCTCTACTTTGTCCATATCCGGACCGGCGTCGGTCATGGGCACGGCAATCATGTCAATGCCGAGCTGCTCACAGACCGTATGGTGACGGTCGTAGCCGGGAACCGGGCAAAGGAATTTCACGTTGCCCTCGTTTTTCCAGGCGCTATCCGCGCCGGTCAGGCCGAACTGGTGAGCGGTCAGCATGACCTGGAACATCAGGGTCAGGCTGCTGTTGCCACCGACCAGCACATCGTCGGGATCGACGCCCATCAGGTTGGCGCCCAGTTGTTTGGCTTCGGGCAGGCCGTCCAGGCCACCGTAGTTGCGTGTGTCGGTGCCGTCGGCGGCTTTGTAGTCACCTTTGAGAATGCCATCCAGCGCATCGGACAGGCTCAGCTGCTCCGGAGAGGGCTTGCCTCGGGTCAGATCCAGGTTGAGTTTCTGGTTGACGATGCGTTGATACTCGTCGGCCAGTTCGGTTTCCCACTGGCGCAGTTGTTCCTGTGTCGCTTGATCCAGTTGCAAGGTGTCTACCTCAATGGTTGGTGGGCGAAAGGGGCATTATAACCCTTGGTGGGTGAAGATTTAACCGGGCATGGTCGTTAACCGCGGACGACCGCTGAAGCTCATGCCTCGAGCGGTGGGGTCGGGCAGTCCAGTGCGTCCGCCACGGCGCGGTAGAGCTCCGCTTCCCGCGGTGTGACCCGCTGGTCCTGGAGAAGGCATTCGCGCAGCGCTTTGAGTAATTCGGGCTTTTCCAGCGGGCGCAGTTGGCGCAATCTGTCCAGGGCGCTGTCGAGGCCATTGAAGCCGATGTCCTCGGTGGGCATCAGTGTGCTCTCCAGGCCCAGCCGGGAGGCGCCGGCCCGGTAAGCCTGGGCCGGTTGGGTGCGACCGGCCCAGGCAGCGACCGACAGCAGCAGTCGGGCTTCAGCCTGGCAGTACGCCAGCTTGAGGCGCTGGCGTTTGGGGACCGGTGCCACCAGGTGGGTGTGTGCCAGCCGGTAAACGATCCATTCGCTCAGTTGTACTCGACCGTCGGCTTTCGCCAGACCGCTCAAAATGGCGAGAAAGTCCCGACGCTGTTGATCGGAGAATTCATTGAGCGAGGGCAGGGCCAGCTCAATCGCCGGTAGGCGCAAACCGTCCGGCAGTTCCGCGCTCTGAGTCATCACCGAACGCAGCGCGTTCAGCTCGGTTTCCTTCAGTTGTTCCGCGAGGTAGCTCCACTCGGATGCGCGCGAATTCGCATCGGAATTCAACTGGAGTCCCCAAAGTAATCCCCGGGCGCTGAAGGGGTCCCGGGCGGCCTCGCGCAAGGTCTGGGGTAGTGTCTCGAGGGTGGCCTTTGCCTGTTCAATCGCCTTAGGACTGATCTCACCCGTGTGATGCCCCGCGCTGCTGGCCACCGCAACCGCCGCCGCCATGGCTCGGGCCGTCTCTTCTCGCCCGGTGGTCGAAGCGGATTCGGACGTTTGCGCTGCCGCTGTACTGTCGGGCTGACTCAGCGGGGTGAAGTCCCCCTGCCAGCCGGGCAGTACCCGGCGAATCCGGTCTTCCAGCGGTGGGTGGGTGGCCATCAGGCCGCTCAGTCGTGCCTTGACGCCTTCTTCGAAGTACATGTGGCTGAATTCATTGGCGTCACTGGCCGACAGTTGTGAGCCGTCCGGGGAGTGGCCGATTCTGATCAGGGCGCCGCCGATGCCCTCGGGATTGCGGGTGTACTGAACCGCCGAGGCGTCTGCCAGGAACTCCCGCTGACGACTCACCGCCGCCTTGATCCAGTTACCGAAGAAGGTGCCGACAGCGCCGAGGATGATCAGTCCCAGTCCGATCAATGCGACATTGCCCTGATTGGAGCGGCGACGCAGTCCTCGGCGGGCACCGCTGCGCGCCAGAATATGGCCGAGCAGACCGATCAGAAGCAGGCCGTTCAGCACCGCCACCAGGCGCAGGTTCAGGCGCATATCGCCATGCAGGATGTGACTGAACTCGTGCGCAATTACTCCCTGCAATTCATCCCGGGAAAGCTGCTCCATGGCGCCACGGGTGACCCCAATGACCGCGTCGTGAGGGCCGTGGCCCGCAGCGAACGCGTTGATGCCGGCTTCATTCAGCTCGTACACCGGGGGAACCGGTGTGCCGGAGGCAATGGCCATTTCCTCGACAATATTCAGCAGTTGTCGCCGGGGCAGTTCCTGGCTGTTGCCGGGAATCAGTTGGCCGCCCAGGGCCTCGGCCACGGCCTGCCCACCCGCGCGCAACTGCAACCATTTGAAGCCACTGCCGACCAGAACCAGCAAGCCGACCATCAGAGAAATCCAGGCGATGGGTTGCCAACCCACTTGTTCGAGCAGGCGTCGCCAGTAGCCGCCACCGCCGGCCGTTTGCACCGAGGTCAAACCGACGCTGGCGACCACGAATACCAACGTGGTGAGGGCAATGATGCTCAGTACCGCCAGCGTCATTAACACCACCAGGCGACGGGTGTTGCGGCGAGCCAGCTCCTGGTGTTCAAAAAAATCCATACCGGGGCGGCCGGGGCTTATTTGAACGAGACTTTGGGGGCGGCCTGAATGGCTTCGCTGTCGTCAAACTCCAGCAACGCGGCATCCTCACGATGGCCGAGGTGTCTGGCGAGAATGACCGGTGGGAAGCTCTGCTTATAGGTGTTGTAGGTCATGACCGAGTCGTTGAACGCCTGGCGGGCGAACGCGACTTTGTTTTCGGTGCTGGTGAGCTCCTCATTGAGCTGCATCATGTTCTGGGACGCTTTCAGATCGGGGTAGGCTTCCATGACCATGTTCAGGCGGCCCAGTGCCCCCGCCAGACTGTTTTCGGCGCCGCTCAGTTGTGCCATGGCCTGTGGGTCGCCGGGCGCGCTGCGGGCGGCGTTGAGACCGACGAGGGCCTGGTTGCGTGCCTGGGTTACGGCTTCGAGGGTCTCCCGTTCATGGGAGAGGTAGGCCTTGGCGGTTTCGACCAGGTTGGGGATCAGGTCGTAGCGGCGTTTGAGCTGTACTTCAATCTGGGCAAAGGCATTTTGAAATCGGTTTTTCAGTGCGACCAGGCGGTTGTAAACGCTGATCAGGTAGAACACCAGCGCGCCGATCAGTACCAGAACAACGATGGTTGAAACGTCCATAACGCGAATCCTTTTACCGGGGATGAAATTATTATTCAGGCGCCGGGGTGACCGGCGCCTCAGTCAATGTATTCAAATACTCGCACGACTCGCTCCACACCGCCAGTGCGGCTGACAATATCGGTGATTCGATCGGCCTCGGCCCGGGACACCAGACCCATCAGGTACACACTGGCGTTTTCGGTGATCACCTTGACCCGGCCGCCCTCGACATCGCGACTGGCATACAGCTTGGTTTTGACTTTGGTGGTCAGCCAGTTGTCGTGGCTTCGGGTCATGAAGGAGATCGGCGCGTCGACTTCCAGCTCGTTGTGCACCTGCCGGACGCTGTGGATGGCATCCACGGTTTTGCCGGCCAGGCTGCGCAGCTCGGCGTTGGGTACCTGACCCACCAGCAATACCACGGCGTTGTAGCTGTGCACGTCGATAGGGGAATCGTCCAGGCGTTGGTGGGTTTTGTTGATGTTGACGCTGGCAATGGTCTCGATTTGGGAGTCGTCAATGCGCATGCCCAGCGAGCGTTTCCCGGGGTTTAACTGGATGGGCTCGCTGGTAGTGGCATCGACAATGGTAGTGCAGCCTCCGAGCACCGATAGCAGTGCGGTCAACAGAACGGCGGGCAATCCCAAAAAGCGTGGACGAGCCATCAGTGGAATCCTCCGAATAAATGTTGATCGATCAAATCACACAAACAGAAAATCGTCAGCAGGTGCACTTCGTGAATGCGTATCGCCGAGGGCAGGGCCGCGCGCAGTTCGATGTCCCGGTGGTCGAGCAGGGCGGCGGCGTCGCCACCGTCGCCGCCCGTGAGTGCGATTACCCGAATGTTGCGGTCGTGGGCGGCGCTGATGGCCTGCAACAGGCTGCCGGCGTTTCCGGTGCTGGTGATCAGCACCAGTACGTCGCCATCCTGCCCGAGAGCTCGCAGGGGTTTGGCGTAGACGTCATTGCCGCCACCGTCGGCGGCAATGGCGGTCTGGGTGATCATGTCGGCGCCCAGATTCAGCGCCGGCAGGCTGGGCCGCTCCTGCTCGAACCGGTGTACCAGACTGCTGGTGAGAATCTGCGCCTGAGCGGCGGAGACCCCGTTACCGCAGGTGAGGATCTTGTGGCCGTTGAGCAGCGCTTCGACCATCACTTCACTGGCGTGAACAATCTGTGGGGCGAGGCTTTCACCGGTCTGCATGGTGGCCTCAATGCTTTCGTGAAACAGGGTGATGACCCGTTGTTCCATAGGATGTCCCGTTTTCGAGTGACGGGCTCAAATTGCGCTGAACGCGTCTTTGAGCCAGGTTATTGGGGCGCCGGCAGCGCGGCGCGGATCGAACGCCACCACATCGAAACGACAGGCGACCCGATCGGTCAGTCCGGTGCGCTGCAGATAGTGCTGCGCGGCGCGAATCAGCTTTTGCTGCTTGCGAAAATCCACGGTTTCGGCTGCCGAGGCAAAGCCGTTATGGCGGCGCAGTCGAACTTCAACAAAGACCAGCGCATTGCCATCGGCCATGACCAGATCAATCTCTCCGGCTTTGCAGCGGTAGTTTCGGTCCCGGACCGTCAACCCCTGTGCCGCCAGATAACGTTCGGCTTCCTGTTCGGCGGCTTTTCCGGCCTCAGCGCTCGCCGGGCGGTTGTAAGTCATCACGCAATTCCTCCTGAAGCGCGTTGTCACGTGGGGTAGCGGCGGCCATGGGCCGGGCTTCTCCCCCCTGAAATTGGGCCCAGACCAGCTCCCGCTCAATCCGGCCACCGGCGCGCATGCGCAGCGCGCCGGTGGCGCCGTAGAGTCGGGCATCCTCGATCTGTTCCAACTGGGGCAGGCGCGGGTAGAGCCGGTAGGCGTCCACACCCAGCGCGTGCAGACGGCTGTAAATGGCCGCCTCCCGACTGTGTTCGGCCAGCGTGGCTTTCTCTTCGAACTCGCCGTTGAGCAGCCAGGGCAGGGTGTTGAAACGTACTCCGTTCAGGTCCCGATTGCTTTTGGTGTCCCGCTCGCCGGTGTAGATGTGACTGGTGGCGTACACCGGCAGATCGCCGGCGTAGTGGAATGCCAGGGTCGGCCGTATCTGACGGCCCTGCTCGGGATCGGCCATCAGGAAAATCATGTCCAGGTCCTGGCGCCGCCGTGGCTCAAATTCCAGGGCGCTGCCGAGCAGGCGGGTCAGGGTCTGTCGGCGGGCCTGGCTCTGATCAATCAACAGCGCCTGCTGAATGATCCGGGAATAATCACCGCTGCCGGGAAACTGGCTGTCGATCGAGACTTCGCCGCCCAGCGCTTGCCACTCCCGGGTGAAGGCCTGGGCGCTGCGCGCACTCCAGTTGCGGTCCGGAGCGAGGATCATGGCGTTGCGGTGGCCTTCCTGATAGGCGCGACGGGCCACCTGACGGGCCTCGTCCTCCGAGGCGAGGCCAAACTGATACAGGCCCTCGGGCGCTTCGGGCCGCTCTTCATTCAGAGTGCTGTCAACGTAATTGAGGGTCAGCACGGGAATAGGCAGCAGATCCTGTTCATGCAGTTGCCGGACCTTGTCCTTATCCAGTGGGCCGATGACCAGATCGGCACCTTCGGCCATGGCCTGTTCGTACAGCGCCAGAATGTCATCGCTGGCGCTAGTGTTGTATTGGCGTATCTGGGGGCGCCGGCTCTGCTCATGTCCGGCTCGATAGTAGGCGCTGAGGAAACCGTCGCGAACGGCATCAGCGGCTCGGGCCAGGGTGCCTTCCTCGGGGAGCAGCAGCGCGACCTGCCGGGGCTGTTGTTCAATCAGTCGGCGTAGCAGTTGCAGATCGTTGGGCAAGTTATTGCTGGCCGGATGGTTGGGCCAGGCGCTCTGCCATTGATCCACCTGGGCTTGCTGCCGTTCAAGATTGGCCTGATTGTCTTTACTGATCGCGGCCAGTTCGAGCCAACCGCGCAGCGGTGTCTGGCTCTCACCACTGATGGCCTGTTCCAACTCCACCAGAGACAGGGACATCAGGCTCTGCCAGAGCTGTTCCCGGTTCTCGGCGCTCGCCGGTTCCTCGGGGCTGAGGAGTGAGTCCATGAGCATGCGTTCATTGACGCTGGCGATGACATCGCCGGTGCGCTGGTACAAATGGGCGCGCAACTCACGCAGCGCGAGCTCGCGCTCCGGCGCCATGGTCTGCCACTGTTGTTCAAGGCGGGGGTTGGTTAGAATGCGTTCGGCCAGATAGTAAGACCCTTCATTCAGTGCCACTGAGCCCAACAGCTCGGTGTGCAGCAAAAATCCGCGGGTATCCAGTTGGCGGCTATCAATGGAGGTCAGCAGGTTGCGGGCCCAGTCGTACTCCTGTTGTTCGACCAGCAGGTTGGCGGCTTCCAGCAGATAACCTTCGCGTTCGGGCGACTGGCTGGCGCGGGCCTGATCCACTAGTGTTTTGACGCGGGCTTCAATCGCCTCCCGGGACAGGGGGGGCTCATCCGCCGGGGTTTCCATCGGAGGTGTGCTGCTGCAACTGGCCAGAAGCCAGACCAAAAGCGCGAGCAGGGTGCACAAATATCCCCGGTATTGCATGATGATGTTCTCCACTAATACAGCTTACGATGTGAGTGCAACCAGACGATAAGGCACGTTTATGACCTCCAACACGACATCAGATCCGCTGGCATCCAGTGGCAGTTCGAGTACCGCCGCGGCCGGTGTTCTGTATGTTGTCGCCACGCCTATTGGCAATTTGGCCGATATGGTACCCCGTGCGGTGGAAATTCTACAATCAGTGGCGTTGATTGCGGCGGAGGATACTCGCCATAGTGCGCGACTCCTGTCACATTTTTCCATATCCACCCCCTGCATCGCTTACCACGACCACAGTGATAGTGAGCGCACCGAAAAAATTCTGGATCGGGTGGCCGCCGGGGAGTCGGTGGCGCTGATCTCCGATGCCGGTACGCCACTGGTGTCAGATCCCGGCTATCGGCTGGTGCGTTCAGCGCGCGAGCGCGGCCTGAATGTGGTACCGGTACCGGGTGCCTGCGCCATGGTCGCGGCGCTCAGTGCGTCAGGCCTTCCTTCAGATCGCTTTTCCTTCGAAGGGTTCCCGCCGCCCAAGGCGAATGCCCGCCGCCAGTGGCTGGAGGCACTGTCCGCCGAGTCGCGCACCCTGATTTTCTACGAGGCGCCGCATCGGGTGCTGGCCTGCCTGGAAGCCATGGCCGAGGTGATGGGGGGTGACCGTGAGGCGGTGATTGCCCGTGAGCTGACCAAAACCTTTGAGACCATTCGGCTGGCACCCTTGGCGGAGCTGGTGGAGTTCGTTCGGGCGGACAGCAATCAGCAGCGGGGGGAGATTGTGCTGATGGTGGCGGGTGCTTCAAACCGTTCGGACAGTACGCTGGATGCCGAAGCTGAGCGGGTGATGGGCATTCTGCTGGAGGAACTGCCGGTCAAGCAGGCGGCCGCGATGGGGGCGAAGATTACCGGGGTGAAAAAAAACGCCCTGTATCAGTGGGCGCTTGAGCAAAAGTAGTTTGAGTGGGAGAGGGTGGTTACGGCGGATGCGCTTCGCTTATCCGCCCTACGCAGGTTTGTACCGCTGCGCTCGGCCGTAGGGCGGATAAGGCCGAAGGCCGCATCCGCCGTAACGAACCCACGCGCATCCGCCGTAACCCAGCTTGCTTAAAGCATCAAAACCGCAAAGTCCCCTGCAGCGCAACACTCCGCGGCCGTTCATAGAAAGCGTAATAACCGCTGCCGGTCCCAATGCCGTTTTCATTTTCAGTTAGCACCGTTGCTACCGGTAAACCGTTGGCGTAGCTGACAATGGCCTCATCGGTCAGGTTCTTGCCAATCAGCGCCACTTCCCAGCGGTCGTCCTGGCCGCTCAGCGCCACCCGGGCGTTCACTTTCACGTAGCTGCCCTGAACCATGCGCGGGTCCAGGGTGGGTGTTGCCAAGTACTCGTCGCTGTAAATCAGGTCCAGGGTGCTGCTCAGGGTCAGTCCACGGCTCAGCGCCAGGGTGTGATTGGCGCTGATGTTGCCCTGAAATTCGGGGGTGAATTCCCGGGTTTCGCCGCTGGCGTCGCACTGGGTCTGTCCCGGCGCCTGGCCAAAGTAGCACTGGGCGGTGGGGAAATCGTCGTACTCGAAGTCCAGCCAGGCCAGACCACCGGAGATCATCAGTTCGTTGGTGGCCATCCAGCGTCCGTCCAGCTCCAGCCCCTGAATGGCGGCCTCGGCGGCATTGGTGACGTTAAAGCTGAAGGCGCCGTCAAACTGGCTGGTCTGCAGGTCCTGGAAGTCAGTGTAGAACAGGGCCGCGTTCAGCTCGGCCCGGCCGTCGGCGAGGTTGAACTTGCCCCCGAGCTCATAGTTCTTGACCTCTTCATCCTCAAATTCAAAGACCCCCGTGATGCTAGGGCTCAAACCTTGAGCCTGGAGCTTGACGTTAATGGCGTTGTTTAGGTTCGGGTCAGGATGTGCGTTTGATCGAACATCGAATCCGCCGGATTTAAAGCCAGTAGTGTAGCTGGCGTAAATCGTATCTGAGCCATTAAGGTCATGTTGCAACGTGAGTGACGGTGTAAAGTTAGACTCGGACCGGGACTCTGACAAAGTATCGTAAGGCTCTATGTTGAACAGCCCAAACAGCCCGTTTAGCTCGTCCATTGGAGAGCCAATCGGTACCTCCTCCGGAAGGCCGCTCTGTTCATCCAGTGCCGTATGGTATTGTCTTCGGCTTGCGGACTTGTCTTCGTGGGAGTATCGGCCACCAAAGATCAATCTGGTTGCATTCGTAAGTTCATACGTGCCTTGAAAAAATGCGGCAGCAATATCGCTGTCCTGCACAAAAGTTCTTTGGCTTGCTGCACCACTCAGTGCAAAGGGATTCCATGGAGGCGCTGGCTCTGAGCCGGCGAAACTTGCTGCGAGAGCCGTCGGTAGCAGGCTTGTCGTTGGTACGCCGATCTCATCGTCGAATTCCAAATCGCTGCTTTGATAGAACAGGCCACCTAAATAGCTGAAGGGGCCGGATTCCGGTGATGCAATGCGGATTTCCTGGCTGACCTGGCTGTAATCCTCTTTCGACAGAATGTTGAACATCGGGACGCCGACGAAGTCGCAATCGCACAGTTCTTCATAGTCGTAGGTGGTATAACCGGTCACGGCGGTCAGGCTGTGCTCGCCCAGCTCGGTCTCCACCTCCAGCATGGCATTGCGGGTGTTGTTGTAACTGAAATCGCCGTTGGACTGACGGTTGAAGTCCTGGGTGGTATCCAGGGTGTAGGCGCCGCCGGTCAGTTGGCTCAGAACGGCCGAGTAGGGCACTGCGCCCTCTACATTCAGCTCCACCGGGTTGACCACCTCGAGGTTGCGCCCCTCCTGATCGAACGAGCCATCCTCAAGTTTCAGGGTAATATCCCACTGGCTGTTGGGTTGCCAGAGCAGGGTGCCGCGCACCACCTGATCTTCTTCCCGGGTTTCATCCTGACCGGTGGTGGTGTTGTGGAAGTGACCATCGATGCTGCGATCCAGAACGGCCAATCGGCCACTGAGCTGATCGGTCAGTGGACCGGAAACGACCGCGCGCAGGTCCTGCTCGCTGTGTTCGGGCTCGTACAGGCCGGTCACTTTGGCGAAGAACTCATCGGTGGGGCGGGCCGTCGTGATACTGATGGCGCCCGCCGTACTGTTCTTGCCGAACAGGATGCTCTGTGGGCCGCGCAGAACTTCGACCCGCTCTATGTCCAGAAATGGCGCC
>NZ_DFTP01000016.1:18718-43883 GCF_002381585.1 Marinimicrobium sp. UBA4209 | reverse complement strand
CCAGAATCCCGTCCGACCC
Organism: Marinimicrobium sp. UBA4209; assembly: GCF_002381585.1. Classification (NCBI taxonomy): domain Bacteria; kingdom Pseudomonadati; phylum Pseudomonadota; class Gammaproteobacteria; order Cellvibrionales; family Cellvibrionaceae; genus Marinimicrobium; species Marinimicrobium sp. UBA4209. The sequence continues at coordinate 43,864 of NZ_DFTP01000016.1, read as the reverse complement.
TCGAATTCGGCTCGGGTCATCCACACCGGGTAGCTGGACCAGAATGCCGTCTTCACCCTGGCGGGTGACTGTGGGATCAGTCAGCCCGGTCTCGTCCAGGCGACGCCGGACCATCTCCAGGCTGCGTTCAATAACATCGTCCAGAGCCGCCGCACGCTCGGCACTGGACAGCGCCTCAAAGCCGAGATCTGCCGCATCAACGTTCAACAACAAGTGAGAACCACCGCGCAGGTCCAGGCCCAAGGCGAGTTGATTGGTGGTGTACCAGGAAGGCAAGGCCTCACTGATGGATTTGGGAAGCAGGTTGGGTAGGGCGCTCAGCACGCCCAACAGAATCACCAGGCCATACACGATGGCCCGCGTTTGCAGGGATTTCATGGGGTTTCCTCGATTAATCCGTAAAAGAAGTGAAAACTGGGACGGATTAGAGGAGTGGCGGTGCTCGTGGAGCCTGGTTTAACGGGTGCTTCAGCCTGGGAGGCGTCGGTGACTGATAGTCAGAGGAGGGCGCCGACAGCTCGGCGACTGTGCCATTAAATGCGTTATTGGCGGCGAATGCATGATCGCCTTCGTCGGTTCCTTCTGACGACTGGCGCTCTCCATTGGGAAGGGCATTGAGCACCGTGGACGACGGTGCGCCTACCACCGGATCAAAGGCGCCGGATAAGCCGACCCCCAGCGAGTGGTCCGAGGTTTGAACGCCACCAGCCCCGGCGCCCAACAATCCCACTGACAGCACCAGCAAAGTGAGCCACAAAGCGTTGAAGGCTCCGGACTTGCGGCGATGTCTTGATGGGTTGGGTCGGTACATGGGGATGCGCCAAGTGTGTTTAATCGATAGATTGGGGGCGGCCGGAGGTAAAGTCAATCCGGGCTTGCAAATAAAATGCGGAAGCGAAGGCGTGGTGCAGTTGTCTGGCTTCGTAAACTCCCGGGCTGATATTAACCGGGCCGTCAGTATTGCACGTGAAGTGAAAGGGGTGACATCGGTTGAGAACGACATGAAGCTGAAATAGCCCATCCGGTACCAATCTGGACTGGATACGTCGAGGCACGCTGCTGGTGTGGTTGCGTTGGTACTTCGGCTACCCGATGGTGTGGGGTATTATGATTGCAATCACCACAGGGCTGATATAGTTCTTCAGGCGGCGCGGATGGCTATAGATGAGGCTTCTCATTAGCGATCTCGGTAGATAAGAATAATGTGACTCGAGAGGCCCGTTGTCATGACGAACAATGAAGCAACGGTCTCTGGAACGTTTTGTGACTGAATGGCGCCAATCATTCCGCAGATGGCTAGCGCTGAGCTGGATGTAAATGCTTGAGATGAAGGCATAGAGTGATCCCTCAGAGAAGTAAAGCATCGGATTTGTTGATTGTTTCTACGTCCATCGATAATACCATACTTCGTATAATGTATATTATGTTAAATACCATCTGTGGTCTGACACAGAAAACACTATGCGAATCAACCCCCTACGCCCGCACCCGCGCTGAGGGTATGCCAAAATGTTCTAAAAATATGGCGCGTTTTTCTCCATTCTCCCCGCTCCTGTAACAACACAAGGAGCATTCAGGATGAAGTTTGACGAGAATTTCCGCCCATCGTGGCGTCAGATCGTGAAAGTGTGCGGCGTATCCGAGCGCACGGCCCGCCGCTGGCTGAAATACGGGGCGCCGCCCTACGCGGTGCGGTTGCTGGAATTGGAGGAACGGGGGCGGATCATGCCCGAGAGCTGGCCGGAGTATTTCCGATTCAATCACCGGGACTTTTTCGAGAGTGGCAGCCACCAGCCCGCTTTCACTTGGCAGCAACTGACCTGGCTGCAGTACATCGTCAGTTGCTGGTATGACGCCCTAGAGGCTATCCGACTGGCTCAGGCGAGCATTGACTATCTGTCGGACAAACTCCCCCGAGCCGAGGTGATCGAGCTGGAAGCGCACCGGGATCGACTCAGAGAGATTGAGCGACGGAGGCGCGTGTCGGTGGCCGAAGCGGTCGAACTGGTTACCAATCGGACCGGTTGACCTACTGGCCTGATCATCGGCCACGGCCCGCTCCAATTGCTCAATGCGGTACACGAGCAATGCCTGGGTGCGGGCCATATCGGCGACCGTTTCCGGCAGCGCCCGCATCTGATTACCGAACACAAACAGCACCAGCGTCAGCAGCGCCACCGCCGCCGCGTTCAGTTTTCCACCGTCCACCTTTTTCAGCTTCTCCGCTATCTCGTTCATTGCTTCGTCATTGCCTGTTTCAGTTGCGGGGCGATTTTCTCGGCTGAGCGCCCTACCACGTAGCCACCCAAACCGATCTGCAGCAGCGTCCAGGCCTCGCCGGATAACCGGAACGCGGTCAGCCCGAGGGTATCGAGCACCACCAGCACCAGAAACGTCAGCATGGTAATCGGTCGCCAACTGCGTTGCAGCCAGCTTTGGCCGTTCGCTTCGGCGGTGATGGTTTTGGTCTGCGCGTCAAGGACTTTGCTTTCATAGTCGAGCAACCTCCCGGCCATTTCGTTTTGCAGATCCACGAGCCGGTTTTTCAGCTCGTAGCGCTCCGCGTCACTGGTGTGCAGGTTGTCCACCAGTTCGGTCACCGGCTGCACCAGTTCGCGCAGAAAGCCGAGGACGCTCACGCGAACACCCGGCGCTTGATGTATTCGGTGATCAGCGATGCAACCACCATTGAGCCTACCGTGATAATTACCTTGTTTCCGCTCATGTTACCCCCACCAGTAAAGACCCGGATCGATCCCGGCCTGTTTATCGCGCTTCAAGTCTTCCAGCGATTTCTGCTCAGTGCCCAGCACCTTATCGGCGTAGTCGTCATCGCCCCAGAACGGCACCAGCTTATCGATGAATGCAAACACTTTGTCGCCTCGGGTGTACCCCCGATCGTCCGGTGTGTTCAATCCGCCCTGCACCAGATCGGACTGGTAAATAAAATTCTGATCGCTGGCCGGGTTGATCTTTTTCAACACCTTTTTGCGGTTGATATAGACATAGGTTCCGGCACCAATGGCGAGCAGGGTCAGCAGCATAACGCCGTCCACCTTCGCACTGCAAACGCATAACGAGACTTTATCAACTTACGTTAACGAAACGACTCGCTGGCTTGCACAACAGTTAAAAAGCAACAAGACGGACCTATCGTATCAGGATAGCGGTGCAGAGCGCCAAGTGGATGCTGACAACACTTTAGTGTTCACACCCGATACTTTACAGGTTGAGTCAGCGGCTGTTAATTTTGGGCGCTCCGCAATCGCAGGAACTATAGCCACCCGCGGCGCGGCGCTTGCAAGGCAAGCCATGATTCGTCGCGCCGCAAGTAGAGCTGCCAGCAGAGCCGCAGGGGTCGGAGCTGCGACGCCATGCGTTGCATCCGGACCATTCGTTGCCGCTTGTGGAGGGGCTGTTTTTGCCACTGTTACTGTCGGCACAGAAATAGCATTGATAAAGACAGAGGAGTATTTTGAGAGAGAGGACTATGAACAAGCTCTATTAGGAGAGATCGAACAGTTACGAAAGCGAGCCCTGTACCAGCTGGCCGTTAAGCCAGCAGAGCAAATCACTCAAAAGCGAGAGGAGCTGGCCCGTCGCTTTGAAAGTAAAATAAAGCCTGTGGATTTACTGTAGGGCTTCGCGTTCAGCGCGCCACCTTGACCGCAGCAGCTGCTTCAAGAAAAATGGACGACCATAGCGGAGTTTGACAACGACTCTGTTTTCCACTTGGGGCAATCGTGCCCCGCCTGCCGGCCAATGCCGATGTAGTATAGCTGTGTAATCTAATAAAAATGGGGTGCTCCTATGGCTCGTATTACCCACGTTACCATTGGCCCGCAGTTGGAAGAGTTTGTGGGGAACCTCATCAAATCCGGTCGTTACGGCTCTACCAGCGAGGTCGTCCGGTCGGCGCTGCGGTTGCTGGAGCGTCAGGAGAGCCAAGCTCAGGCACTCAGGCAGGCTATCGAAGCTGGCGAGCAGAGTGGCGAAAGTGACCTGACGTTGCGTGATGTCGCCGCCGAGGTGAAGCGTAAGCATGGCGTATAAGCATTCCAATCGTGCGGTTCAGGATTTTGCAGCCATTTACGAATATACGTTGCTCAATTTCGGCGCTCACCAGGCAGATGCCTATAGGGAGGGTCTGGAAGGTTTTTTCGCTCTGCTCTCAAGCTCGCCATCAATGGGCTACGAATGCCCGGAAATCGCAGAAGGCGTTCGCCGTCAGGACTACCAGCGACACCCGGTAATCTATCGTCGCCGTGAGCGCGATATTTTTATCCTTAGAATCCTGCGCCAGCAGATGGATGTCATAAGCCACATCTTTGATTAACGGCCTCCCTACCCCGTGGCCTCTGTCAGCCACAGCACCTCTTCAAATTGCGGCCGCTGCCGCGCGGGCAGCTGTCGTTGCGCCCCGGCTTGAAGTTTTCGGCCCGGCTCTGCTGAAGCTTACTCGCAATCCGGCAGCGTCGTGTTGCCGAAATTACCCCGGTCGTTGCATCGATTCATGGTCATCACCGCAACCCCGGTAATGACGATGGCCGCTCCGATGGCTGCGCGCTCCTCCCAGTTCGAACTTCGATCGAGCCGGGCGGCGAGCTGTTCTTTCGCCCGCGTCCGTGCCGCCACAATGCGCTCAGCTGTCGCGTCGTCTCGGGTCAGTATCTGTATCCCATGATCGAGAAACAATAGTGAGGCCGTCATGACAGATGTGTCCTCCGATTCCGCCACAAACGTCATCGACGCGGGGAGGTCATCGCATTGCGCCATCCTGACCCCCATCAAGGCACGGATGAAGGCGGGAAGTTTCCGGTTTCGGTCCGCCTCACTCTCCAGTTCGACGTAGGGAAACGGGCGGTCCGATGAATACTCCGGTTTGTAGAAGTCCCCCAGCTCGATATTGACACCCATCAGAGAGTACCGACTGACGTCAAACCGTATTTCCGGCTCTTCAGCGCACATATCGCCGATTACCCGAGGCGTATGGGTGTTGAAGACGATCGGAAATTCCCCGTCTACAAACGGAGTACTGGTCTTGCTCAAGCGCTCACAGCTTCGGTTGAAGTCGACAAATGTGGGTGGTTCTATGACCACACCCCACTTCTTCCGGTCGATCTGGGGGGAGGCTGCCTTCGCCTCTGTTAGCCAGCGGACCATCGTATCCGCGTTTGGTGCGCCTCTCATCTCGGCTATCTTGAAGGAGTTGAACACTTCTCCGTACTCGGCCATGACGAATTCGTTGTGCAGGTAATAGGACCGTACGGCGGGCTCATATAGTTGCTTTGGCTTGGTGCCTACCACACAAAAATCTGACGCAGCTGGTTGCGCCCAAGCCTGATTGATACCGATCGTGACCACGAACGCAACCACATAGAGCAGCACACGAAATAAGGGATTTGTTTTTAAAATCATGATCTTAACCTCTCACTCTATCCGTGAAAACGAGAAATTGCATGCAAAGCAACAATGAGGGGAGCCATCCAAAGCTGGGAGCTTACACGCTCTTGACAGACCGGTAATACATTGATGATGGGCCGGGTGTGCCCGGCTCGTCTGAATAAACGTCAAGGGCAGTCTGCCTCGTATTAAACGCTTACCGTCTTTCTAGTTGAGTCGAGGGACGAATACGCAATGTTCTCATAGCACAGCAGACAGCAGAACCTGAGTTAAGGAAATTTTTAATGTCGATATTGTTTACATGTGTGCGCTATGAAAGAACATTTATTCTGGAACAGTATTGTATTCAATCGGAAAATTTATCTTGGCTTCTAATTTGCATCCGGAAAAATGGATAATAATCAGGGAAACCGTACAAGTCATTCTGACGTCTTTAGGTTAGCCAAGCCAGTCGGTGCTTCGGAACTGCTCAGAAAGGGAGAGTTAGGGACGTGGCGAGTGGGACGAACCTCATTCGATAGGAAAAGCTATGAACAGCATAATGAGAACGCCAGCGGCTTTACTCTTGTGGGGTCTCTTAGTGCTTCCCTCCATTACATTGGCGCAGAGGGCATCGGATAGCGGAAGCAATTGCGCCGACAAAGCGGTCTTTGAAACCGAGCTTTACTCTTGCGACATCGCCCACCTTTACACGACCCAGAACTTTCTGGACACCTGTAAAGCGACACAACAAAAAATGTTCTATTGGGAAATTCCTGAAAATCCAGACTGCAACCTGAGAGACCGGCCTGATGTCGTAATCCTGGAAACCAGCGCGCAGGATTCGTCAGAACTCAAAAGGATTATTGATGAGAAAGACGCCTCTGAACTGGTTTCGGCCACCCGATTGCAAATCACCAATGCCATGAGAGATACCGATCCGATGACCGGTGAAAATAGAGCCGATCCGTTTGAACTATGGGTCGTAAGCCGCCTTGACAGGGATTCTAGCAATGTTAAACCACCGGATGGCTTGCTGCCCCCTGATGAGGTTCCCGATTGGCTGAGGCCCGTCGCACAGAAGTACTATTCCGCCGCCCTACCGAATTATAATGCTGTTCAGAAGGCGAATACTGATCGTGAAAACGAACGCTTTGAAGCTCAGTTTCCGCAGTTTTCTGAAATTACCCGATCACAGGTAGAGGTGGATCGTAACGATCGATCAATATTGCGTGATGCGACAATGCCGGCCATTATGAGAAAGGCTGAAAGAACATCCGAGAGAGAAGTTAATCGTGACAGGAAAATTGCCGAAATCGAAGCGGATCTTGCTGCCAAAGCAGAGCGTGAAAGCCGGGTTTACCGGGCTTTGTGGTTCTGGAGTCAGTTTCGGGAGCCTCGTGTTATGAGGACTATATTCAATGGCAATCGCGTTCCCGAGCCGGGATTTGAAGGATCAATCTATTTTTATTTTGGCTATCCCCTAGAGCGTGGCCGAGGTGACCAGGCGGCCGTCCTGACTGCCTGGGTGCGCACCTACGAAGCTCATTGCGGTGAACTTTTACCCGATAATTCCGATACGTTGAGGACTGAATACTTTGAAACCAGTGGGCCTTATTTTCGACGCATGACCCGATTGACGGGTACAGATGTTATGCGTTTTCAGTCAGGGCTTATGGCGCCGTATGCAGCATCTCAAGACGCCATGCGATCAAGATTTCAAAGACAGATTCAGGGTAACTTATGGGGAATGTTTATGGACGTAGCGAAAAACGGCGCTCAGGCTTCAGGAGTAGCCGTCGCATTTGTGGAACCCTACATCCATGCTCTTGACGATTTTGACCGGTTCTTCCAATTGGTCGGTTGTGATAGCCCCACCGCTCGGCAAATGAGCCAGGGCATTTTTCTGGTAGCAAACGATGCCTCACTGCCCTCAGAGGCATATTCAGCGGAGATTTCAGGAGCGGCCTGGGTGAGCGATACCCCTCAAGGGCCGGGTGAATACCGGCATCACAGCGAGGTTTGCTGGGAGTACGATATTATGGAGTTGCCCAGTCGCTGTGGCTGTCTGGTCGACCTTGCAGCAAGAAAGTTGAACGAACCCACGCCGATGGCCGTTTCTATCCCCTACGCTAAAGTTCATAAAGCCTTCATGTCTGGCAGCGATATCGAACAGAGAGTATGCAGGTCCCCACTCACAACCATTGGCAGGCCTTAGTTGGCTTGTAATGAACCATACCATTCATAAGGCAGTCCCGATGAGTCAGCGCAACCGCACAACCGATATCCCTCCCCAGGCGTTCGAGCTTTACGATCAGTACGCTCACGGCGCGATCAACCGACGCCAGTTTCTGCGCGGTCTGACCGGAGTGGCCGTGGGCGGCTATACCGCCACTACCCTGATGAGCGCCCTACTGCCCAACTATGCGCTGGCGGAGCAGGTTTCGTTCAATGATCCGGATATCCGGCCGAGCTATCAAACTTTCAATTCGCCCAAGGGGCACGGTGAGGGCCGAGGGTATCTGGTGTATCCCAGTGAGCTCACAGGGCCCGCTCCTGTGGTCCTGGTGGTGCACGAGAATCGGGGACTCAATCCCTACATCAAAGATGTGGCACGACGACTGGCCAAGGCAGGGTTTATCGCCTTTGCTCCGGATGCGCTTCATCCGGTGGGTGGGTACCCGGGCAACGATGACGAGGGCCGTGCGCTACAGGCGGGGCTGGATGGTGAGAAGGTGTTTGCCGACCTGGTGGCCGCGGCGGAGCACGCCCGAGCGGTGGAAAACAGCAATGGCAAGCTGGGTGTAGTGGGCTTCTGTTTTGGTGGTAGCGTCGCCAACCGTCTGGCCGCCGAGCATTTCAACCTGATTCAGGCGGCGGTCCCTTACTACGGATCGCCCGCCGATCTGGACACCGTGAAAAACATTCAGGCCCCTCTGCAAATCCATCTGGGAGAGCTGGATCAACGTATTAACAGTCAGTATTCGGAGTATGAAAAAGCGCTGGAAGAACACGGAGTCAACTACGAGATTTTCACCTATGAGGGCGCCAACCATGGGTTTCACAATGACTCCACGCCCCGCTATGACAAAGAGGCGGCGGAGTTGGCCTGGTCGCGCACCATCGACTTCTTTAAGAAACACCTGGAAAAGTGACTTTGGGTCCCACCACCATTGAGGTTTCCGATGCCCGCTCTGAGAAGCGCGAGGGGGCCGGCGACTTAGTCGGTGAGCTGGCTCTCACGCAAAATACGTCTCCATCCATAGAGCGTCTGTGTATTGACCTGCGAAAACGCCATACTCTGAAAGTCGTCCTTCACTTCGTCTTCAATCGTGATGAACTGGTACAGTAAGACGCCCGGCTGCTCGTCGTGCAGGATCAAGTTAATACGCCGACGCGTCCGCAGGCAGTCAATCGTCATCACGTCGGCCGGAATGCCGGCGTCCCGCATTTTGCGGCGCACTCCCACCACCGGATTCATGTGCTCATGGGTGGCCTGGATGCGTGCGTGGGCATCGCTGGCCATATCGGACAGTGCTTTCAGGGGATCTTCAGACATTTGTTTGCAGCTTTTTGTATTGGATAAAACGTAGTCACTCGCCTTTTTACGAGCCTCGAACTTGCCATTACCGCTTTCCCTGGTAGTGCGCTTTATCGTAGCTGCTCGGTTAAATTTTTAAAGCCTTTCAATGCCCTCTCAAAGTCAATATTGTCGTCGTCATTCGCGTAAGACATTGCATCAACGAATTGTCTGTACTCCGCTTTATAGGTGCCATCTCTCATGAGCGTGTCAAGTGCTCTGGCTGCTGACCCATGAAATCCCTCGTTTGTCTGCCGGGATGTCGATTTCTGATCAACTTCGAATGAAGCGCGCGCAGCCTCTTCGAATACAGAAAAATTTGCATTGATTGCTGGAATTAGCGCACACAAATCGTGCAGATGGCGAATAATGGTAGGGTCATCTTTACTGCTCATTCGATCTCTCTTGAGAACACGCCACGTCAGCGCGCTGAGCTTATCGGCAGCAATCTCTATAGGTGACAGACATAAGATATATGCTTCTGGCTCTCCTCCGGTAAATTGCGCCATTAACGACTGGATGGGCTTTGTTTGCGGCTCAAGCTGTGGTTGAGTGAAACTGAATTCGACTTCCAGGTTTGGACGCAATGCTGAGTGTTCCTCATAGGCTTGAGGGTATGTCAGGGGAAACTTGAAGTAGTTTCCGGCACGGGTTACCGCATCCTCTGACAAAGCGAGCGAACTGGCATTGGAAAGCTGATCAATAATGCTCTCTCGGTAAGTCCTTCGAATGAGTTTGCTTTTATTGCCGGAGTTGGCCGCATTGTAACGACATCGAAAATCCAAGTCTTCTGAAAAGCGCTGAATCAACCTATGCCCCTTGGAGAGGCTGGTGCCACCAGAAAAAATGGTTGTAATATCTTCGCTATGGTGCTGACTAATGAGCTTCAGCGCCTGGACGGAATACCAGTCCTTTTCGACAAAGGCAGGATTTATACCGAGCTCTGCGGCTATCTCTCCAACGATAGCCTGATCAAGAGACATACTGATACTTAATGGACTTTCCATCGTAGGCCATTTTTCTTGACACTCGTCCTTTCACTGCAATGACCCGACCCGTCGGCACCTGGGTGGACTCGCCGTTGTTGTAACGCTCCAGGTCGCGGGCGGATAGCACTTGTACCTTAAGCTTGTTGCTCAGCGCTTCTCTGGCCAATTCGGGCAGCGGTTTTTCGGGTATTAACTTCCCGGTTAATGACGAACGCTTTGCCTTGGCATAGAGCCCCTGCCCGAACCTGATCAACTCTTGTTCAGCAACCAGTTGCCGTAGGGCGCGACCGACCTGGTCACGACCAGACAGATCAAAGAAATCCCCGGGGGTAAACACAGTCCCGGAGCTTCTACTGATTCTGTATTTCACCTTGCTTTTCAGTGACTTAAGTGGCACAGCCTGCATCCTGACTATAAACGATATCATCGCCCACAAATATACGACATTTTCAGGCAACAATCAAACCTAAAAAAGTTATATTTATCAATGTGTTAGTTGATTTATACCGTATTCCTCGAACCTTGAAGAAAGGACTTTGGCTGCATCTTCTGCAATGGGAGACTCGCCCGAGTCCCGCAGCCACCCAAACTCCGCAGGCTCCCCCTCAACCACAACACCGCTTGAATTTCCGCCCACTACCACACAGGCAAGCATCATTACGCCCCGGTTTGAAACTTTCATCACGGGTCTCTCCGCTGACATAGAACCAGCGCCCTGACTCACGCACGAATTCGGAGTGTTCTTCCAGGAAGCGCCACTGGCCACCTGCTCGGTAGTACGCTCTGAAGTGGACGCGGCCCCGGTCGCCGTTGGTGTCGCTGCCGAGCACCGATAACCCCACCCAATCCGGGCTATCTCTCAAGTCCAGGTGCTCGGGGCGGGTTGACGGGTGCCAGGTGGCCATCAGGTAATCGGTCTTGTTCTGCACAAAGGCACTGAACCGGGAGCGCATCAGCGCCTCCGGCGTGGGCGCCGGCGCTCCGCTATGGTACTGGCCGCAGCACTCTTTGTAGGTTGCTTGGCTGCCGCAGGGGCAAATTGGGTGGTCACTCATAGATCATTTTCCGGGTCATGCCACCGTCCACGATAAAATCCTGCCCCGTGATGAAGGTTGCCTCTGTGGATAGGCAGGAAAGAGTGTCAGCATCAATTCAAATGGTCAATATCCAGTGTTCCAATACATAAGTCGATTGGCCAAGCACTCTTATCTGCGCTAGAGTGTCATTGTGACTATTACGGTCACCGCAGGGATGGCATCTGATTCTACCCTGTCGTGACAATAACAATTCATCGATAGAAGGACTTGGTATGGCTCGCTTCTCCTCTTACCACCCTATTCTTCCGAGTATTTCGGTTTTTCTGTTCGGCCTGATTGCTCTGATTGGACTCTCCTCGTGCAGTTCTACGCCTCCGGCGCCGGGGTACGTGCCGGTCATCAAAAGCAAGCAGGATCCACGGCAATACCGCTACCTGGAGCTTGATAACGGACTTAAAGTCATGTTGATTCAGGCGCAGGAAAGCGAGTTGTCTGCGGCGGCTTTGGCGATTCCCGCGGGCATGTATCAGGATCCGCCGGAGTTTCAGGGCCTGGCACATTATCTTGAGCACATGCTGTTTCTCGGCACTGAGAAGTATCCCGAGGCCAACGCGCTGCAGACTTACTTGAGCGAAAACAGCGGTGGCTCCAATGCCCACGTAACGACCGATCACACGGCCTATTACTTCCAGATTCCGGACGACTACCTGGACGGGGCGCTCGATCGTTTCAGTGACTATTTCCGTGCGCCACTCTTTGATCGGGAATACAGCGAGAAGGAGCGTCATGCTATCAACAATGAATGGTCTATGGGGAAAAGTCAGGACCCGAGAATACTGCATCGGCTGCGGGGGCTCACCGGCAATCCGGAACACCCGCTGAACCAGTTGGGCGTCGGCAACCTGGAGACCTTGCCTGGAGGCGATAGCGGCCTTTACGAGGCAATGGTTGATTTCTTTGAGCGCTATTACGGCCCATCGGTGATGACCTTGACCCTGATTGGCAAGCAGGATCTCGATGAGCAGGAGGCCCTGGTGCGCAAGCACTTCAGCGACCTGCCCCGGCGCGATGCGGAGCGCCCCAAGGTGGCCGTCCCAGGTATTACTGATACTGAACGTGGACAGCATATTTACTACCGGCCCCAAACGGAATTGCGTCAGCTGCATCTGGAGTTCGGTATCGAAAACAACGTCGACCAGTGGCATAGCAAAGCCAATCACTATGTGGCAAACATCCTGAGCTCCGAAGAACCCGGTACACTCAGTCACTTTCTGAAGGACCAGGGTTGGGCCAACGATGTGGGCGTCGATGTGCAACCCGATTTTTTGGGGGGCGATGGCCTGCTCCGTCTGACCATCAGTACGACCAAGTCGGGCATGGACAATCGTGACCAGGTTATTGGTGCGGCCCTCGCCTACATTGAGCAGGTCCGCCGCGAGGGCGTGACCGAAGCTTACTACAACGAATACAAGCGACAGGCTGACCATCGCTTTGCCTCCCAGCAACCCCCTGCCCCGCTCAGGCATGCGATCCACAGCAGCATCCGTATGCAGACCTTCAGTCCGCAGTACATCAATGCGCTGGACGCGGAATTTGGCCCCTATAATCCCGATGCGATACAGGCGGTGCTGGATCAACTCAACCCAGAAGCCGTGAGAGTCTGGCACATCAGCCAAGGTGAGTCAGTCGATACGGACATTCCGCACATGTCTGGCCAATACGCAGTTCGCGCCATCACTGAGAACCAACTTAAAACCTGGCAGAAGCACGGAGAGACCCTGGTGTTGAATCTGCCACCACTGGTCCAGTGGGCAGACGCCAGTGAGGATGAGGTGGAGCACGATATTCAGGCATTTACCCAACTTGTCGACGAACCGGCCCTGGACGTCTGGTTTCGTCACGCCACACACCATCAAAACGGTCAAGGTTATTTGCACTATGTCTGGAACACGGATCTGGGTGTCACGGATGCCCGACACTTCGTCCTGGGCTGCCTGCTTAATGGCTTGTTGATTCACCAAAACTCCCATGTCGCCAGCCGGGCCGGTCGAGAAGGAATCCACGTGGCCTTCGACCGCTCGGACAGCAATATGCAAAATCTGACTATTCACGGGCCGGTGAAGGGCCACCCGGAATTGGTAGCGGAGCTTATGGAGAACTTCAGCACACTGGAGTTCAACAAAGACCAGTTGGATCAACAGCGGGATAACCTGGCGCGGTGGTTGCGAAGTGAAGCGAAAAACGCCCCCGGTCAGCAGACCATGCGCTGGCTGGGCCGGACCATGCAGGCGTTTGACTGGGATATTGACGCCTTCCTGACCGAAAACGAGTCCATTACGGTTGAGGACGTCCGCGCCTACTACCAGCAAGTGAAAGAGACCAGTACGCTTCGGTTGTATGCTTTCGGCCATTACCTGCCCGAACAGGTTGAAGCCATGGCTCGTCAAAGTGAAGCGGCTCTGGGGCCCGATCGTCGTCCAGGCCCGATTCACGTGACCGAAACCATCAATTTTGGCCAGGACGACGCCTTTGATATACATCGCGACGTGGACCATACCGATGTTGCCTGGCTGCGCGCCTGGATACCCGGCGTGCCGGAAGATGAGCGAACCACTGCATCAGCGTCTTTGAAATTGCTGGGAATCCTGAGCCATCAGCCCTTTTTCATTCAGTTACGAACGGAGGAACAATGGGGCTATTGGGTGCAGACCGGTGATACCTGGGCAAAGAACTACCCCGCCTTTATCGCATTGGTGCAAAGCTCAGAACGGTCCCTTCCCGATATCGAAAACCGCGTAGAGCGCTTTATGCGGGAATTTGATGAAACGCTTCAGGCTGTGAAGCCTGCGGAATTTGAGCAGATGAAAAGCGGATTGCTCCAGCAATTCCGTCAGCCACCCAACGATTTTATCAGCGAAGCCAGTCGCTACCGTCACGACTTCTATCGCAATGACGGCAACTTCAATACTCATCTGGAAATGGCTGACTTGATTGAGTCCACCTCACTGGAAAAGGTCCAAGAGGATTACCGTCGCTGGATTCTGGGCGACGGATCCGGTTGGATCACCTTGCAAGCACAGGGCGCAACCCCCTGAACGCAAAAGGGCGAAGGTGCTACAGCCTTCGCCCTTTTGCTTTTGACTCCCGACATTTCATAGGATTTGCCAACAGATATCAGGCAACGGCGACCTGGTCCCGTCCGCTATTTTTGGCCTGGTACAGAGCTGTATCCGCCCGTTTGAACAGCGCGCTGATGCCTGTGCCGCTGACTTCTGACACACCGATGGAACAGGTCACCACATAACCTTTGCCCAGCTCGGCCTCCCGGGCGGTTCGGCACAGATCGTCGGCAAGCACTTTTGCGGCCTTGGCGGATGAGCCTTTGCAGACCACCACAAACTCTTCCCCTCCCCACCGGGCGGGAATGTCGCTGTGTCGGCAACGCTCACTGATCAGTTGAGCGAAGGCTTTCAGAATCCGGTCGCCTTCGTCGTGGCCATAGCGGTCATTGATCGCCTTGAAGTGGTCCAGGTCAATCATCAGCACGGAGAAAGGTAGCTGCGTTTTCTTGTAGTCTGCCACCGCTTCCTGGAGGTGCGGGCGAAGGCCCGCGCGGTTGTATAGCCCGGTCAGGGTGTCATGGGTTGCCAAGTCTTCAAACCGTTTGCTTTTCAGGTCGAGCAGTCGATTGACCGCCCGGAGCTGTTCCGTTTCAGCGTGTTTCGCTTTGGCTTCACGGCTGTAACGAACCGCACGATAGGAAAAATACAGTAACGCCAACAGCATCCAGGCCCAGATCAGGCCTCGATACAGGGCATTGGCGGAAATCCACTTTCCTCTCAACTCGGCGTGATGGAGGATGAGGCTGACTTTCCGGGGGATCGAGCTGTCACCCGTGGAGAGCACCAGATGACGGACGTTGGTCAGTTGCGGTGTGGTCTGTTCAGCGGGTAGATCGCTGGCGTACACCCACCAGGGGGGAACGTAGAATTCGTCCAGTTTCAGCGTGTAAGAGTGCCTGTCCTCGCGCGGGTTGATCACCTGCTGATTGCTCTTGTACGGAAACCAGACCTGGTCGTCGGGCGCAAAAAAGTGATTGAGGTAAATGCGCAGACTGTCGCGGGTCGACGACTGATGTGACAGATCCAGATGCAAGGTGGTGTACTGCGTGAGATCCACGCTTTGGTCTTCGGGGTTTAGGGCGGTAAACAGATTGCAGAACGGATAGGTAATGGCGGTGCGTATTTCGCACTGCATGTGGTAGGCATCATTCTGCTGGTAGTGAACGATGGAGTTGCCGTTCTCGGAGCGATCATCCTCCACCCAGCCGGGATTACCGTTCTCCGAGGCAATGGGCATGACCAGATTCATCCCCCAGTGCTGCCAGGCCATGAGGCCAACACTGATGAGCGCGAACATCAGAGCCACAATCTCCACGCCGAACCCTGTGCCAGCCCGGCGGAGTAGCCCCTTTGGTGTGTGGGTGCCTTGCGTCATACGTTATTTTAATAATGGGTGTGATTAACGCCGATCGTCGCGGACTCCGGCAATCATGTGGCCAAAATGGCACATTTATCATCATAATGCAAGGTTTGAGCTCCCCGTGCCCCGGTGACGGTCAGCTGATGTGTTTTGTGCGCCGCAACTTCACCTCTGGTTGGCTGAGCCAGTTCAGCAGCGGATTGTTACGGAGGACCCAAGGGTACAGCAGCCACCCCACCAGAATGCCCGCCAGGAAGCCACCCAGGTGCGCCATGTAGGCGACATTGCTCTCGCCCATGATCATCCCGACAATATTGGTCAAGCTCCATACCAGAAAATACCAGTGGGGCGCGACTTTAAACTGCAGGACCAGAATCATTACCGTAAGGCTGGCGCGCCTGAACCACATCATATACAGGCCAAACAGCGCGGCAATGGCACCACTGGCGCCTACCAACAATAGCGGCCCTTGGGAGCTGTCAAAAAAGACCAGTTCGGCCAACGCAGCGAGAACGCCGGCTCCCAGGTAGACGCCCAAGTATCGCCAGTGCCCCAATACATCCTCGATATTGTCGCCCACCACCCAGAGGAAATACATATTGCCCGCCAAGTGTAACCAGCTACCGTGCATAAACTGGTGGGAGAGCAACTGACCGAGCTGCCACTGAGTGGGTGCATCGGAGTGTAGCCCGAGATAGAGGTAGAGCGTGTTTTCCCACTGGCCGTTCAGTTGCCCGGCGACAAACAGCAAGATGCAGATCGCCATCATGGCGTAGGTTACCCAGGGCGTGCGGTGAGGTTTGAGGTTGTATTCCACCGGCATGCCGGTGAGAAACTGAAACACCATGGAGCGCCAGGTCAGCTGTTTCGACAGGGTCGCCAAGGCACTGTTCAGCTGCGGCGATTTCAAGGCCAGCTCGACCTCCGGCTGGTCCAGCCATACGCCGTCACAGTCCGGGCAGCAGTCAACCTCCACTTCGTACTGCTCCAGCATGTAAAAGCGTTCCATGTTGACATCGCAGCGACGACACAATCGCCCCCCTACCCCAATTCGCTTTCCGAGACTCTGTTCGTGGTCGTAAACGCTGATGTTGTCGTGTTTGTGGGCGATCGCCTGATTCAGCGCCCCATCTTCAAACCATACACCGAGACAGCCATCGCACTGCATGACCGCCTGACGGCCGACGCGGGATTCCAGTAGGGTCTGGTGAAAACAGTTGGGGCAGCGATGCAGTGTAGAGGGCATTAGTGGACGTCCATTCCGGCTTGTTGAAGGTGTTGTTTCAGGGTCGAGGCACTATCCCGAAGGCCCGGGATGGTATCGTCAAGAATCGGTTGTGCGGCTTCGCGTAACTGCTCCGCACCGTATTGGGCACCGATCATTCGGTTGCTCAGGCGGTGATAGATCGATGGCACTTCCCGATAGAACCGCTGAGTGCTACTGAGGTAAATACTGGGGGTTTCAAGCGTGGTTTCGGACTCACCCATAACGGTCCAGACGTACTGATCAAGCGTCAACGGATTCTGTTCAAAGAAACTATGAGATTGAATTCCGCCATCAAGACTCTCCGCGTACGCCTGCACCAGACGGGCATTCGCTTCCAGTTCATTGGCAAGTGATTGGCGCAGGTAGTAATTGCGCTCCAGACGGGTCAGTTCATTGAACTGAATGGCGACTTTCATCCCTTCGGATGAGGCGAGGTAAACACCCAGCACGGTGGCCCCGATCATCAGAAACTGGCTGAACCAGAAGCTACCGTGGCGAAGTTCGCCGGGGGTCAGCGGGTTTGAAAGACGCGATGCGAGGCGGCGGAACACGGTCCTTATGGGCACGAAGGTACTCCTACGAAATTCTTTGGCGCCGGGAATTGTGCCAAACTGAGCGGATATTGCCAATCGTTTGAGTTAATGTGTGATGGTGGTCACGAATGGAGGGGGTTGTCGGATTACGCTTCGCTAATCCGACCTACTTGATGCCACTGGAATCTTTCTCGTAGGTCGGATTAGCCGCAGGCGTAATCCGACAAGCTCGCCTTTAGCGTTCCAGCGCCCACCACTCGGGTAACAAACGGCGAATCCGGGGCTGGGCGAAACGGTCGTCGATCAGGTGTATCACTCCCGTGTCATCCTCTCCCCGGATCACCCGGCCGGCGGCCTGCACCACTTTACGCAGGCCGGGATAGAGGTAGGCATAATCGTAACCCTGACCAAATTGTTCCTCGAGGCGCTGCTTGAGCTCGTTATTGATCGGGTTCATTTGGGGTAATCCGAGCGTTGCAACAAAGGCGCCGATCAAGCGTTTTCCGGGCAGGTCGATACCTTCGCCAAAGGCGCCACCCAGGACCGCAAAGCCGACGCCGCTGCTGTGCTCGTTGAACGCGGCAAGAAAGTCCGCGCGAGCGGCTTCGTTCATTTTCCGTTCCTGTGCCCAGGTGGGTACTTCGGGATGATGTTCGCGCAGATGTTCGTGCACCTGTTGCAGATAGTCGTAGCTGCTGAAAAAAGCCAGGTAGTTACCGGGCTGCTGCTCGTACTGCTCGGCAATCAGGTGTGCGATGGGCGCAATGGACCGGGCGCGATCGTGGTAGCGCGTGGACAGGTTGCGGTGCGTATGGACGGTGAGCTGTTCGGCTTTAAACGGAGATTGCATGGTCATGGCCACGACCGTGTCGGGCAGTCCCAACAGGTCGCAGTAATAACCGGCGGGGTTAAGGGTGGCCGAAAACAGGGTGGCACTGTGTGCGCCCTCAAAGCGTGGTTTCAGTTGCGCGGCGGGAATCAGGTTGCGTAGCTGGATCACGGTGCCCTTGCGCTTGCCACCCTTCGCGCTCGGCGGTGGGCGCCATTCGATATCACACAGGAAGTCGCGCTCATCAAACAGCTCCGCGATGCGCAGAAACTGCAGCGCGTCGAAATAAAATCGCATCAGCTCGCTGTCGAGGGCAAAGGGGTGCTCGGCCAGATAATCGGTTATCGCCGCCGCGGTCAATTGCAGTTGACCGATCAGCGGCTCCGGCGGTTCCGTCTGCAACACCAGATCCTGCTCCTCCGGCAAGGCGCGATTGAATTCATTCCAACTGCGATGGAGCGACTCCAGTCGGGACTTCAAGGCCTTGGGGGCCTGTTTTTTGGTGCGCCGAAACCGGTGTTGGTCCAGCGCCGCGGAGTACATGCTTCGGGCGCGCTCGATCAGATTGTGGGCTTCGTCCACCAGCAGTGCGGTGCGCCATTGGTGGGTCTGCGTCAGGGCGTAAAGCATGGCGCTCTGATCGAAGTAATAGTTGTAGTCGCCAATGATGACATCGCTCCAGCGAGCCATTTCCTGACTTAAATAATAGGGACACAGATCGTGGGCCAGGGCAATATCCCGCACGCGAGCCTGATCCAGGCAGCGCTCCCGGGCGGCGGCCTGCCGCGCTTCGGGCAGACGATCGTAAAACCCCTTGGCCAGTGGGCAGGAGTCGCCGTGGCAGGCTTTATCCGGGTGCTCGCAGGTTTTCTCCCGCGCGACCAGTTCGAGCGTTCTCAGCTCCGGCAGGTCCAGCGTCTGTAAGGCGTCCAGAGCCAACTGACGGCCCGGGGTTTTCGCCGTGAGGAAAAAGACTTTATCCAGTGACTGCGTCGACAACGCTTTGATCAGGGGGAATAGCGTCCCCAGGGTTTTCCCGGTGCCCGTCGGCGCCTCCGCCAGCAGGCAGCGACCGGTGGCGGCGGACTGATAAACCGCTTCGGCGAGGGGCCGCTGGCCGGACCGAAAATCGTGGTAGGGAAACTGAAGTTCTTCGGCGGACAGGTTGCGCCGCTCCCGGTGTGCGAGCTCCTGCTCGGCCCAGAGGATGAACGCGTCGCATTGAGCCTCAAATTCGGCCTTCAGATCCTCCGCCGACCAGTGTTCGGTCAGGTGGTGTTCCTCCTGCCGAACAATATCGAAATACACCAGGGCCAATTCCACCGACTCGAGCCCCTGGGCTGCGCACAACAGAGCGCCGTAGACTTTGGCTTGCGCCCAGTGCAGCGCCCGGTGATTGTCGGGAATCAGATTGAGATTACCGCGAAAGGTTTTGATTTCCTCCAGGCGGCCTTGCTCGGGGTCATAGCCGTCCGCCCTGCCCCGCACCGTCAGGTTTTGGTATTCGCCTTTGAGGGTCACCTCCGCCCGGTAGTGGTCCGGGCGGCGACGCGTCACCCAGAGGTGACCTTCCATTCCCTCCCGGGCACTGGGTGACGGGGTAAAACGCATGTCCAGGTCGCCGCGTTTAGCGGTGAATTCGCACAGGGCGCGAACGGAAACCGTATAGGTGGTATCAGTCATCCGCCGACTCACTCCAGCGGACGTAACAGACGGACACGGGCATCTGGTGTTGCCTGAAAAACGCCAGCCAACGCTTCTGATTGTCCTGCAGGCGATCCCCGGGGCCTTTGACTTCAAGCAGGTGATAGCGACGCTCATCGGGCCAAAATTGGATCAGGTCCGGCAGGCCGGCGCAGTTGGCTTTGAGGTCCTGCAGGAAACGCTGAAAACACAGAGCCAGATGTTCGGCGGGAATGCACTCCAGGGCCTGGGTCAGCTGCTCTTGGTCGAGGGCGCCCCAGGCGACAAAAGGGGACTGTCGTCCGGCCTTGCGCTCAAAGTTGTCGAGAATGGTCTGTCGGTACGCGCCGGTGGTCAGCTGTGCCATCAAGGCGTCGAAACGGGCCGCGCGGCGCTCGACAAAATCCGGCCAGTAAAGATCCGCCGGCCCCCGCTGAAATGGATGGAAGAACGCCCCCGGTAAGGGCTCGAAGATGGCATCCCACATCAGCAGGCCGAACAGGCCGGTCAGCAGGGTATTTTCGGCGTAGTACACCGGCGTTTCCGGGGTGGTCAGGTATGCCGCCACGGCGCGCTCCACCGATGGGTCCTGGGGCAGGATCAAATGGACCTCGGGCACTTCGGGCGGCGCTGTCCGGCGCTGACGCTCTCCGGTCAGGTTGCGTTTCAGTCGCGGCAGCAGCCGTTCCAGTTGTTGCCGCTCGGCCTCGCTTTCGGGCGCCTTCTGTGCCGCCTGGGCCAACTCGAAGGCGGTTTCATGGTGCCCCAGGCGTTCCAGCACCCGGAGTAGTCGACCGCGGGCACCGGGATAGGACGAGCGCTGGTAGCTGTCCCGGGCCCGTTCCAATTCTCCGGTGCGCTCCCAGTGGCGCGCCATTTTGAACAACAGGCGGTGATAGTGGCGGGCCAGCCAGGGTTGCTCCTCTGGTTCCGGCGGCAACTGTTCGAGAACCGCTTCCGGCGACTCATCCTCGTGCCACTGCTGGCGGCATTCGAGCAGTTGCCAGAAGGTCTCTAACTCGGTGCGCTTATGCACCGGACGGGAGCGCTCATCAAAGGTCACGGGTTCGTACTGGTACAGACCCAGCTCGGTCAGGACAAACTCGGACCAGCCCTGATAGCCGTTGCCGAAAAACAGCCAGCGCAATCGATCGCATTGGGGCATGACCGTCAATTGCACCAGGGCCTGTGGCGCCAAGCCCCAGATCGACGCCGGTCTCGGCTCTAAATCCTCTGGCTCCAGCTCGCCCCTGAGCCTGTCGAGGGCTTCACTCTTGCGGGCCGTTGGCGGTATACCCTGGGCCTCCAACCGGTTTATAAATACGGTTTTCAACGAAGACCAGGTGAACAACCGGAATAAGGTTTCCAGGCTGATCTGCGGGTCCTCAACCAGCCATCCCAACTGCTGCAGTGGGGCGGACGCCTTGGAGAAGGGTTCAAGCTCCGGGTACTCGAGCGTTTCCGGCCGGAACAGGTCCCCTTTGCGCATCACCATGCGCACCAGCAGGCCACGACTGGCCTCGGGCAGCGCCAGGGCCTGGTCGATAAAGGCCAGTTCGGCCGGCGGCAGCAGGTCGCCGTAGCGCTGTCGCACCCAGCCGAGTACCCACTCGAAGTTGCGCAGGTAGTAGAGCGGATCGTCCAGCGGTGCGGGTGTAAAATTCAGTGTCACGGATACCTCAGTGAAACTCTTGCCCCGGATCGGGTCGGAGCGGCTTGGGCACGGAATATGCTGTGTTTACCCGGTGCGTGTCAATTAGGCCCGGGGATGAAAAATTGTCATATCAACGGTTCAGTTCTACTCATATAATGACAGCATGCTCCCCTTGCCTGCTCAACGCGGTGTAAAGCAACCCTATGAAAAACAAGTCAGTATTGAACCAGCTGTTTCAGGATATCGATACGGTGATCCTCAGCCGGCAACACCCGGTCACCGGGCTGCTGCCGGCCAGCACCAGTGTAAACCATCACGGAGACTACACGGACGCCTGGGTGCGGGATAATGTCTACTCCGTTGTCTGTGTCTGGGCCTTGGGTATGGCTCTGCGCCACGCCGGTGACCGGGACCGTAGCGACCAACTCGAACAGGCGACCATCAAGCTGATGCGCGGACTGCTGCAATCCATGATGCGTCAGTCGGACAAGGTCGAAACTTTCAAGTCGTCCCTCGACCCGTTGGATGCATTGCACGCCAAATACGATACCGCCAGTGGCCTGACGGTGGTGGCCGATGACGCCTGGGGTCACTTACAGATTGATGCCACCTCCCTGTACCTGCTGATGCTCGCCCAGATGACCGCCTCGGGCCTACGGATTGTCACCACCTTCAGCGAGGTGGATTTTGTACAGAACCTCGTTTATTACATCTCCAGCGCCTACCGCACCCCGGATTACGGCATCTGGGAGCGCGGCAACAAGATCAATAACGGTAAAACTGAAATCAACGCCAGCTCGGTGGGTATGGCAAAGGCCGCGCTCCAGGCGCTGGACGGTTTCAACCTGTTTGGTCCTACCGGGCCCAAACGGGCCACCATTCATGTGGTGGCCGATGCCATTTCCCTGGCGCGCACCACGCTGGCGTCTCTGTTGCCCAGAGAGTCGGTTTCCAAAGAGGTGGACAGCGCGCTGCTGAGCATCATCGGCTTTCCCGCCTTTGCGGTCAGCCGGGAAAAACTGGTCACCCGGACCCGGGATGAAATTCTGGGTAAACTCGGTGGCCACTACGGCTGCAAGCGGTTTATCTGGGATGGTCACCAGACTGTGCTGGAGGAAACTTCACGCCTGTACTACGAGCACTCGGAACTGGCGAACTTTGAGCATGTTGAGTCCGAGTGGCCTCTGTTTTTCACCTATCTGTACATTCAGGCGCTGTTCGACGGCAATGAATCCACCGCGCAACACTATCGGGACAGGCTGGAATCCCTGATGGTAAACGTGGATGGCATCGGGCTGTTACCCGAGCTGTATTATCTGCCGGACGATCGGGTCGCGGCGGAAAAGAAACAGCCCGGTTCCCAAGAGCGGGTGGCCAACGACAATGTACCGCTGGTCTGGGCCCAGAGCCTGTATTGGACCGGCCTGATCATGCACGAAGGGCTGCTGGAGCCGGATCATCTGGACCCACTGTCACTGCGTCGGCGAGCCACCAAGTTCATCAAGTCGAACATCGCCTTGGTGGTGCTGACCGATAATGAAGTGACCAAAGGCATTCTCTCTGAGCACGGGGTGATCGCCGAAACGCTCCAGGAAATTCAGCCACTGATTGCCCTGCCCGCCCCCGAGCTGGTCAAGGCCTATGGCCAGGTTGGCGCCAACCCGGCACTGAAGTTGACAGGGCGTCCAGCCCGACGCCTGCAGAGCCTGGCCAGTTCCCAGACTTATCAGATCAACGGCAAGGTCTATTTGACACTCTCCTGGCTGCAAAGCGAAGAGGAAGATTACCGCCTGTACGATGCTCAGTGGTTCAGCGAAAGCCTCGCCCAGGAAATCGAGCATATTCGCAAGCACTGGATCAATCAGGAAGTCGCCGTTTTCACCTTATTGATGACCCACGAACTGTGTCAGATGCCTCAGATCGAGTCGTTGTTCGAAGCGATTCGCTCCCTGCAGTTGCGCACCGAGCATGACCATGTCGGCTATGCCTCGGCCAATCTGGCCTATCGCGCTTCTCGCGTGAATGCCCTGAGTATTCGGGATGTTGAGTTGGAACCCCTGGCACCTCGCGATTGCTCGCGCTGCCTGGATCAGTGGGACGACCTTGCGCCGGAAGCCCAGACCATATGGGATTCTCTGACCCAGCTACCGGAAATCGAGCTGCAAAAGCAGCTCGCCGGTTTTCTTCACAAGCGTGACCTGGACGCCCTGGTCGGCCAGCATGATGGCGAGCCGGTGACTTTGCAGCAGTGGCTGGAAATGCTCTACCGGCGAACACGGGAGCTGAATCAATGGCTGATGGCCCGCTACTGTTTCGCGGCACTGAATCGTTTTCACAGCGATCTCGCCGGTAGTCTGTCGGTGCTCGCCATGCGTCACCTATTGGTGGTGCTGGGCGACAAAAAGCACGAGTTCATCGTGAGTGCCCAACTGAGCAATGACGAGCTGATGGCGGGTGTATTGCGCACTTATAACGACCCAGTAGAGCGGACCCTGGCCCAGGAAATGCTCGCCCAGATTGGCACCCTGGTGCGCACGCGTCCGGAGCTGTTCGACGGGCTGCGCTCCATTCATCTGCACAATTTCATGCAACTGTGCCTGCGCCAGGGGCGAATCAGCGATGACTACTGTTCTCTGGATGAGTTGGGCGTGCTGCCGCCGTCGACCGTGACGCAGCGGCTGATTGACATACTGACCTACCAGCGGCGGATTTTCACCGAGGAAGTCCAGTTAAGCAAACCCGAGCCCGGTGCCCTGCCGCGCAGCGCCGCCGAGCAGTTCCATGCGCTGGACGCGGACTGGTTTGAATGGCGTCTGGCGCGCGGGCTGGTGACACGGCTGGACAATGATTTTCTCAAGGCCATCTGGCAGAGTCTGGCGCACGCCGTCACCCTGGAATTCGGCGACCGGGACAGTGAGGAGTCAACGCTGGAGTGCGAGCTGGTGCGCAGTTCCATGACCTCGGGCGAGGAAAGTTTTGCCCAGTTGATTGACCGTCTGACCCAGCAGTTGCATCCGGCCTACTACAAAACGGCGGTGGTGGAAGCGCTGTCGGCCTTCACTCATTACTGCGAGGCGAATCCCGAGGCCTATTTTGAGCAGCCGGTCGTGTTCAGTCAGGTGCTGGAAGCGGCGGCACGGCAGTACGTTGCAGAGAAGGATCACGCCAAACCGGGCACCCGGGATATTGATAATCTACTGGAGCAGTCGCCAGAGGTCTTGCAGAGCTATGTGAATCAGGTTCTGGCGGAACTGGACAGCGCCACCCAGCCTGCCTGACAGGCCGGGGTGGCACCCAAGTCACCCCTTAGCGGAATACATCATCCTCATCTTCGGCGTAGTAGCGCCCCGGGGTGATATCGGAATAGGTCAGGTGCTGGGCCTTGAGTCGATCGACGTCGCGCGCGATTTGCTCGATCATTTCCCGGGTTTCTCCCCGGGTGACCGCTTCGCGCATGGCATTGCCCCAGATGGACAACTGCCGGGTACGCACCTTGCGGGTCTCGGCATCCTTCGACCATTCACTGGCGATGAAACGCCCGGCCTCGTACAGCTCCGCTTCGAGCTCGGCGCGCTCGTCCGGATCCTCCACTTCGGCCAGAATGTCCGGCACCAGGTCGCTCCAGCCCTGCGGATAGAGCTTCCAGCCTTCATAGAAGCGGGTAATCCAGACCAGATACTCCTCCCGGGACTGGACCGCCTGATTGCGCT
>NZ_DFTP01000016.1:4073-18665 GCF_002381585.1 Marinimicrobium sp. UBA4209 | reverse complement strand
CGCCTGATTGCGCTCATCCGCCGCGTACAGTGCCTCAAAATCCGAGCGGGGCGGTATGTCTTCGGGCCAGGCGTTGCGGCTCACATCCGGCTGGAACAGCGCGCAGCCAGACAGCACGCCGAGTACCAGGGCGATGACCAGCCCCTTGGCGCTATGAGCGATCATGGCGGTCGCTCTCGGAGGAGGATTTATCAACGGAATAGTCACCCTCGATCACATTGCCCCGGTTGCCGGAGCCGGGACCATGGCCACCAGCTCGCCGGGCGGCCTGCTCAGCCTGGGCGCGCATCTGTTCGGTGCGCTTGCGAAAGCGCCGGCGCAGCAGCGGCATGGCCAGCCAGCCCACCAGCAAAAATACCAGCGCTATGACCAGGCCAATAAGCATCAGAAGGCCAAACACCACCCAGGCCAGAAATAGCTTGGGGCCTCGCCACCGAGAGCTGGACTGGGCCTTTTCTCGCCATTGTTGGGCGGCGCGCCAGGCGGCGTTCCGGCGGTCGTACTGATCGTTCATACTGCGTATTCCGTAATTCTGGTACCAGGGTGCGGAGGACTGGCCCTCGACGGCGCCACAGCGCCCGCACCGGGAAGCATACCCTAGCATAAAGCCGAGCAAAACGCCCCGCTCTGCGCGGGTTTGACGACAAATCTTAACGCGGTGGATATTTGCGCCGCTTCCCTCAGACGGTATGCTGGATCGCATCGAAGGAACTCAGGAGACAAACCGGTATGACTATGATCGCCTCCCCTCGCCCATTGTATGGCCTGTTACTGCTTCTGGCGGCGTCCTGGACCTCGGCCCAGGAGCCGCCCAGAGTCGAGGCGGTTCGGGTGGTTGAGCGGCCGGTCATCGAAACGGTTCCCCTGACCGGCTCGGTTACCGCCGAGCAGCGATCGCTGCTCTCGCCCCAGGTGGCCGGGCTGGTGTCCCGGCTGGCCGTGGATGCCGGGGACAGGGTCGAGGCTGGGGATCTGCTGCTGGAGCTGGATTCCGAGCTGGTCAGTATCGATCGGGATCAGGCCGCCGCAGACCTTGCCAGCGCCGAGGCGCAGTGGGCCGACAGCGAGCGGCAGCTCAATGAAGCCCGATCGCTGCGCGATGGCGCCATTGCCGCCAGTGACATTCGGCGCCTGGAAGCGGAGGAGCGGGTCAGCCGGGCCAATCGCGATGCCGCCCGGGCCCGACTGAATCGCCTGGAGGCGGAACTGGAGCGACACCAGCTCAGAGCGCCTTTCAATGGTGTGGTCAGCTCTCGTCAGGTGGATCTGGGCGAGTGGGTGTCTCCCGGCAACCCGCTCATGGAGCTGGTGGCCAGTGCGCCACTGCGGGTGCATTTCCAGGTGCCCCAGCGGTACTTCCCGAGGGTCAGCGAACAATCCAGCCTCTCCCTACGGTTTGACGCCTACCCCGACACCGAAGTCATCGGACGGGTGCATCGCAAGGTGCCACTCAGCGAGACCGGCGCACGAACGTTTCTGTTGCGCGTGACACCGCCCGACGATGCACCGGAGTTGATTCCCGGCCTGTCCACCTCGGGGCTTCTGGAGCTCAATACCGACCGTACCGGGCTCGCGGTACCGCGTGACGCCCTGATCCGCTACCCGGATGGCCGGGTCAGTGTCTGGGTGATTACCGAAGCGGAACAGGGGCAAGTCAGCGGTGTACGCGAGCAACAGGTCACTCCGGGAATCAGTGCCTCTGGTTGGGTGGAGATCCGCTCGGGTCTTTCGTCGGGCGATGTGGTGGTTACCCTGGGTAATGAAGCCTTGCAGGAAGGCCAAAACGTTGTCCCCGAGCGCATTGCAGAGAGTCACGCGAATGACCAGGGAGGGAGTCGCTGATGTTTTCCTGGGTTGTTCGTCACGGCATTCTGGTCACTGTCACCGTTCTGATCATCTGCGTACTCGGTATCCTGGCCGCGCTGCGCATTCCGGTGCAGATGATTCCGGACCTGGAAGTCCGTACCATTTCCATCCGTACCAGTTGGCCCGGCGCCACGCCCCAGGATGTGGAGAAGGAGATCCTGATCGAACAGGAGGAGTACCTGAGGAACATTCCCTACCTGGTGGAAATGCAGAGCAGTGCCGATTTCGGTTCCGCCCAGATCGAGCTCGAGTTTCCATTTGGGGTGGACATCAACGAAACCCTGATCCGCGTCAATAACGCCCTGACCCAGGTCCCCTCTTACCCGGAAAACGTCGACGAGCCGAGTGTCTACGCCACGTCGTTTTCTTCCAACGCGTTCATGTATTTCAGAATCTCCCCGCTGGAGGGCAATCCTCGGGGGTTGGATATGGACATGATGCGTGATTTTATCGAAGACAATGTCCGGCCGCGTATGTCCGGCGTGCCCGGAGTGTCTGAAGTCAACGTCGGGGGTGGCGCCGAACGCCAGATCCAGATTCACCTGAACCCCGAGCGCCTCGCGGAGCGGGAAATCACTCTCACGCAAGTGCGCGATGCCATCCGCGAGCGCAATCGGGACCTGTCCGGCGGTGAAGTGGAAAGCGGCAAGCGGCGCTACCTGCTGCGCACCATGGGTCGCTTCGAGGACCTGGAGGGTCTGGAAAACCTTATCCTGGAGCGCCGAGGCGACAGCATTACCCGGCTGTCCGATGTGGCCGACGTCGAACTCGATCACTTCAAAATTCGCCAGACCTCTTACGTCAACACCCGTCCCGTCATCAGTCTGTCGGTGCGCCGGGAGAGCGGTTCCAACGTGATTGCCATCAAGGACGCCATGATGGCCGAGGTGGAAAACATCAACCGGGACCTGCTCAACCCGGAAGGCATGGAACTGGCCCTGACCGCTGATGATGTGGTGTATGTGCAGGCCTCGGTGTTCAATGTCTGGAAAAACCTGATTCTTGGTGCCCTGCTGGCAACCGGGATAATGTACGCGTTCATGCGTTCGTTTCGGGCCACTGCGCTGGGTGTGGTGGGTATTCCCATCTGTACCATCGCGGCTTTCCTGGGGCTGTTGATCGCGGGCCGGACCATCAACGTCATTTCCCTGGCTGGGGTCGCCTTCGCCATCGGCATGACCCTGGACAACAGTATTGTGGTGCTCGAAAGCATCGAACTCGAGCGTCGCAAAGGGCTGAAGAAACTGCAGGCCGCCGTTGCCGGGGTCCAGAAAGTCTGGCCGGCGGTGTTGGCCTCTACCCTGACCACCGTAATGGTGTTTCTGCCGGTAGTGTTTATCGCCGAAGAGGCGGGACAGCTCTACTCGGATATTGCGATCGCCATTTCCGCATCGATCCTGGTGTCCATGCTGGTGGCGATTACCGTCATCCCCACCGCTAGCGCCCGGCTGAAATTTGAAGGCGCCTCCGGTGGCGACGAAGCCCATCCGCTTCAGCAGCGGATCACCCGGCAAATTCACTGGCTGATCGAAACACCCCGGCGGCGTATCAGTGCCATTGTCGCCACCATTGTGATCAGTGGTGCCATTGTGTTGTTCCTCACACCGCCAGCGGAATACCTGCCCGAGGGTGAAGAGCCGAAAACCTTCGCCTCCATGAATGCCCCGCCGGGTTATAACCTTGAAACCATGGAAGCCATCGGCATGGAGCTTCAGGAGTATTTCATGCCTTACGTGGACGATGAGCCGGAAGCCTTCGAACGGGGTGAAACCGAGGTACCGGCGATGAAATACATCAACTTGGGTATTTCGCCCCAGAGCCTGAGGATCATCACCGAATCCAAGGATCCCGGGCAGATCGAGGAGCTGATGGCCGCCCTGGTCAAGCAATACGAAACCTATCCCGGAATGCGGGCATTTGCCGCGCGCGGTTCGATCATCAGCAGCAACGACGGCGGCACACGCAGCGTCAACCTGGATATCTCCGGGCCGGATCTGGCCAGCCTGTTTCAGGTGGCGCAGGCCGCCTACGCGCGCGCTGAGGCCGTGTTTGACAACCCGAGCATCCAGACCCGCCCTTCCAGTCTTTCCCTGGCCCAGCCGCTACTGGAAATCCGCCCCGATTGGGATCGGGCGGCGGAGCTCGGTCTGACTACCGAGGACATCGGCTTCTCCGTGTCGGCGCTGACCGACGGAGCTTTTGTGAATGAGTTCTTCCTCGCCGATGACAAAATCGATATCTATCTGTACAACCAGCAGGGTCCCGGCGCGGATCTGGATACGCTTCAGGATATCGCCGTCTTTGTGCCCGAGCGCGGTACCCTGCCCCTGTCCGATTTCGCCCGGATGGAGGAAACGGTGGATACCAGTAGCATCCGCCGGCTCGACGGCAGCCGTACCGTAACGCTGAACATCATCCCACCCCGCTCAGTCGCCCTGGAGACCGGTGTCAAGCGCGTGCGCGAAGACGTCGTAGGCTATCTGCAGGAAAATGGGCAGGTGCCCACGGGGGTGACGTTGAATATTTCCGGGGCGGCCGACCAGTTGGACGCCACCCGGGAGTCTCTGAGCAGCAACTATCTGGTCGCGCTGTTCATTGTCTATCTGCTGATGGTGGCCATCTTTACCCATTGGGGCTATCCGCTGCTGATCATGACCACCATTCCGCTGGGCATTGCCGGCGGGATTGCCGGGCTCGCCTTGCTCAACCTCCTGGGTAGCGCCACCTCCGCGCTCGGCCTGGGCGGCATCAGTCAGCCCTTCGATATGATCTCCATGCTCGGCTTTCTGATTCTCATGGGCACCGTGGTCAATAACCCGATTCTGATCGTTCACCGTGCCATCAGTAACCTCAAGGAGGAGGCCATGGACTCGGTCGATGCGGTGCGCGAAGCGGTCAGCTCACGCCTGCGCCCCATTGCCATTTCCACCATCACCACCATTGTCGGGTTGGCACCCCTGGTGTTCCTGCCCGGCGCCGGCAGCGAGCTGTACCGCGGGGTCGGGGTGATCGTTATGGCGGGCATTATCGGCGCCACACTGGTGACGCTCACCATGTTGCCCTCCCTGACCGTCATGGTTCTGAATTGGACTGAGCGCAAAAACCGGTATACTGGCAGCCCTCACTGATGCACTGAGCTCGTCGGGACAGGAGCTGCCATGCTGCCACTGCGTTTTATAGACCGGGTCAAATTTTTTGTTGAGCGCCAATTCGTCAAAGGCGCTCTCTTTCAGTTGCTGGTGGTGGGTGCAATCATCGCCCTCATATCCATTACCGGCAGCCTCCTGGCGTTCCCGGCCGGCGAAGGCGAAGACGTGGGTGACGCGGTCTGGTGGGCGTTTCTGCGCCTGACGGACCCGGGCTATCTGGGCGATGATCAGGGCTCCTGGCTGCGCTTTGTGTCGACGATTCTCACGGTCAGTGGCTATGTGGTATTCATGGGTACCCTGGTGGCCATTCTCACTCGTTCATTGATCGCCCGGATGACCGCGCTTGAGCGGGGCCTGACGCCAGTGGCCTTTCGGAATCATGTGGTCATCATTGGCTGGAACAGCCGCACCCTGCCCCTGATCAGAGAGCTTTTGAGTGCCTCCGGGTCGATGCGCCAGCACCTGTTGGGGCACGACAGTTCCCGTCTCAAACTGGTGGTGTTGGCAGAGGATATGTCGGCGCTACAGGCTGAAGAACTGCGCGCCGAGCCGGGCATCGGTCGCAAAGCCAGGCAGATTGTGCTGCGCTCCGGGAGTGCTCTGCAGCCCGATGCCCTGCATCGGGCGGCCTGTCTGAACGCCGCCGCGGTCATCATTCCCAGCGATTCCCACGAACTCAACAGTCTGGTCAGCGCCGATGTAGAGACCATCAAGGCACTGATGTCATTGGATGCTCTGGCCCGCAGGCAGAATGTCACCCGGCCATTTGTCGTGGCGGAAATCCAGGACCTGCGTAAGCTGCCCATCGCCCGCCGCGCTTATTCCGGGCCCCTTCAGGTGGTCCCAGGGGATGCCACCATTGCCAGCCTCATGGCCCAGAATCTGATTCATCCCGGTTTATCAGAGGTCTACAATGAGCTGCTGACCGATCAGAGCGGTAACGAGTTTTATGTCCGCAGCGGCGAACATTTTGCCGGTGATTCTCTCGCGTCCATCGCCGTGCGCTGTCCACGTGCTGTGATCTGCGGATTGCTGCGCCGGGAAGAGGAGCACTGGCGTGTGCAGTTGAATGCTCCTTCTGACACCGTCGTAACCGAGACGGATAAAGTCGTGTTCATTGCTCCGGAATTCAATGATACCCAGCCACTCAAGGCTTCGGGGTACCGGCTGAATCCGCTTGAGCGCAAAGCGCTGGATGACAAGCATAAACCCGCCAACCGCCTGACCAAAAAGAAAGTGTTGATTCTCGGCTGGAACGATCGCCTTCCCGCATTGGTGCACGAGCTGGGTAGTTATCGCCAGTATCGGTTTGAGTTGGACATCGTCTCAATTCTGTCGGCTCAGGAGAGGGAGAATTTCATTGATCGCTACCACATGGGCAGTATCAAAGCGCAATGTCGACATATCGAAACCGACTTCATGCAGGAAGGCGAGCTGTATGACATTGAACCCGCCCAGTATGACAGCATTGTTCTGACCAGCAGTGACCGGGTAAACAGTGGTGAAGAGGCCGACGCCCGTGCCATCGTCGGACAGAGCATTCTCGAAGAGCACCTGAAACAGACCGATGATCCGCCGCAACTGCTGGTGGAGCTGAGCGATCCGGACAACGCCATTCTGCTCGGGCACCAGCGTGGTGAAACCATCATCAGCCCGCTGATTCTCAGTCATCTTCTGGCCCAGGTCGCCTTGCGTCCGGAGCTGCGCCTGGTGTTTGATGAACTATTCACTGAGGGTGGCGCTGAGATCTATTTCCGCCCAACCGGGGATTACGGCATCAAGGGCTCCCTACCCTTCTGGAAGCTCGAAGCGCTTGTCGCCGAGCGTGGCGAAACGGCGCTTGGGGTTTATTATCACGAGTCGCATCAGGGACGCAGATTGCAATTGAACCCGGAGCGGGACGCGGCATTCAACCTTTCACCACAAGACTGGTTGGTCATCCTGACCGATACCGGCCTTCATAAAAACCTCCCAACAGGAGCACAATCACAATGAAAGATCTCTCCAATCGTCGGCAATTCATCACCGGTGCAGCGGCTTTGGGCGTTGCGGCCATGCTGCCCTCGGCTCAGGCCCACAATCACGGTGAAGAAAAGCATCAGGGTGACCACGGTCATGGCCACCACAAACACCACAAGCACGGAACCGTGGCGATTCCGAAGCTGACCCACACGGTGTTTTTCTGGTTGAAGAATCCGGAATCGACAGAAGATCGCGATGCCCTGATCGCGGGTCTGAAAACCCTCAAGGACATTGAAACCGTGCGCGGCATTCACATCGGTGTGCCGGCCTCAACGGAAAAGCGGGACGTGGTGGATAACAGCTACCAGGTATCCGAGCTGTTGATGTTTGATGATGTTGAAGGTCAGAACGCCTACCAGGTGCACCCGATCCACCAGAAGTTTGTGGAGGATTGTTCGCACCTGTGGCGCAAAGTCACGGTGTTTGATTCGATTGAAGTGTGAAATCTCGGAGCTTGATTGTCGGGTTACGCGCTGCGCGCTAACCCGACCTACGAAGGACTTCGCTGCTTTCCGGTAGGTCGGGTTAGCGCGCAGCGCGTAACCCGACAAAGTTTCAACTCACCAAAACCTTCCGCAAACCCAACAACCCCAGCATCAACGGCAACCAGCCCATGGCACCACCGGAGCTGCCACCGGATTCCTTGTCTTCCACGGAATCGATCAGTGTATTGGGAACCGGATCCAGGTCGGCTGCTGAGTTCTCCGCATCGTCAATGATGCGCACGGACAGCAGGTTCACCAGATGGGTGGAATCGACTTCCACATCGTTCTCCAGCTCCTCTTCGCCATAATTGCGCAACGGCAGATTGGTGAACGCGCCCTGCAGATTGAAACGGGGCAGCTCGGCGATGTCCTCCAGAACCGACATACCACTGATCACTTCACCGAACACGGTAAAGCCACCGTTCTGGACATCCAGGTTTTCGTGATTGTTCTCGAGGTTGAAAAACCACTGAGAGGTCGCGCTGTTTGGATCAGTGCCCAGCTTGGCCATGGCAATGGTGCCTTGACGATTGGACCACTCGGGTTCATTGATCACCGGATCACCGGTCTCAATGCTCTTCACATCGCCACTGTCTTCGATGTATCGGAAACCGCCGCCCTGGAGGATGAACTCGGGCACCAGGCGATGAAAGAATGTATTGTCGTAAGCGCCGGACTCCACATAAGACAGAAAGTTCTCGACGGTCTCCGGGGTACTTTCATCGTACAGATTGACCTGAACATTACCCAGCTCGGTCTCGAATTCAACAATGGTCGCCAGGGCTGAGGTACTGGAGAGCAGCGCCGCCGTTGCCAGAGCACCGGCCGCCATAAACGGTTTGAACATGGGGGATTCCTTGCAGTTGGTCGTTATGTAAGCCACTCTAGCAAAGCCAGGGTCACGAATCTGTAACCTTTTGTAGAGGGCTGTTAACAGTTTGTAACGTCGCTTGCGTCAGGCGGGGTCGACATGGTCCCGGGCAAACTGCCAGGCAACCCGGCCGCTGCGGGCGCCCCGGGTCCGGTGCCACAGCAAAGCTTCCGCTTCCACGTCTTCATCCCACTGTCCGCCCAACGCTTCTACCCAATAGCGGGCGGCGGCGAGGTACTCGGTCTGGCTGAACGGATAGAAGCTCAACCACAAACCGAACCGGTCCGACAGTGAGGTTTTCTCTTCAATGCTGTCGCTCGGGCGAAGTTCGCCCTCCTCGTAACTGACATCCAGGTTGTCGCGCATGGTCTGGGGCAACAGGTGACGTCGATTGGAGGTGGCGTAGAACACAATGTTTTCCGCCGGAGCGGCAATCGACCCATCCAGTGCCGATTTCAGGGCCTTGTAACTGATATCACCTTCCTCAAAGGACAGGTCGTCGCAGAACACAATGAAGTGCTCTGGCCGCTCTTCGAGCAACACCAGAATATCGCTCAGGTTTGGCAGGTCGGCCTTGTCCACCTCGACCAGTTTCAGATCCTGATCGGAAAAGGTATTCCAGACGGCCTTGATCAGGGTGGACTTACCGGTACCCCGAGCGCCGGTGAGCAGCACATTGTTGGCCGGTTTGCCCTCAATAAAGCGCCGGGTGTTGCGCACCAGGGCCTCTTTATGGGTATCGATATTCTGCAGGGCCTCCAGCGCCACCCGATGCGGGTGGCGCACCGCCTGCAGAAATCCCCGACCGTTGGCAGTCCGCCAGCGAAAGGCCTGGGCGGTCCAGTCAATCGTCGGGTCAGTGGCAGGCAGCAAACGCTCCGCCCGGTCGAGGAGCTGATCGAGACGATCAATGATGGAATCTATTGTGGCCATGAGGTTACTCCTGAGGTGTTCGGGGTCGGCTCGACTGACGCACCAGATCCTTCAATTCGCGCAGCTCACTCTGCAACTCCCGCAAGGTAGGCTCGCCCTCCTCCTGGCGCTCTTTGCGGTGCTGCTCGTCCAGTACGTTCACGACGATCCCGATGATCATGTTCAGAAACGCGAAGGCCGACAGGAAAATGAAGGTCACGTAGAAGACCCAACTGAACGGGTAATCCACCATGGTTTCGTACATCACATCGGTCCAGTCTTCAAAGGTCATGATCCGGAACAGGGTCAACATACTGATGGCGATATCGCCCCAGAGCTCCTCATTGACGCTGGCAAAGAACATGCTGCCGATGGCGGCGTAGATATAGAAGATGATGAACATCATAAGCGCCACATAACCGAGCTGTGGCAGGGCTTTGAGCAGGGAGATGAGCAACGTGCGCAGCTCCGGGATGATGGACACCATACGCAGCACCCGGAACACCCGCACCAGGCGGCCCACCAGGGCCAGTTCGCTGTCTTCAATGGGGATCAGGCTGACGACCACGATGGTGGTGTCAAAGATGTTCCAGCCGGATTTGAAAAAGTCGCGTTTGCGCGGTTCCCCGAGGAAACGGATGGTGATTTCCACGAGAAAGAAGATGGTGATGAACCAGTCGGTAATGACAATCGCGTTGGAGATCAGCGGCGGGATATCATAGGTCTTGGCCCCGATGACCAGAGCCGAGAAGATGATGATGCCCACCACAAACAGCTCGAAGGCTTTGTTGGTACGCAGTTGGTTGAACCGGGATTGTAGAGTATCGTTTGATATCATTCGACTTCTTCCAGAAAATCCAACTCCGCCTGCTGGCGAATCGTCTGGCGGTGGTTCGCCATCAATTCCTGAATCCGCTCCCGGTCGCATTCCTGTCGATCCAACACCACCCGGGTCTGCAACTCCCCTACCCGCTCGCGGGTGGCGCACTTGCTGAACACAAACTGGTTGGAGATCAACTCCAGGAACGGACCGGATTTACTGCTGGGCATGATGAACAATAACTGTAAGCCCAGGCTCTCGGTCAGGTAGTGAATCACCTCCCGTGAGCGGTGTTCATCCATCTTGGAGAAGGCCTCATCCACCAATACCATTCGCAAATGGCTGTTGCCCTCGCCAAAGCGGAACGCCGAGGTAATGGCCGCACTGCGGATAATATACGCAGGCGTCTCCAACTGGCCACCAGAACCGGTGCCATACTGGCTCAGAGCGATGGGCTGCTTGCCTTCCGGCTCCTTGTAGATTTCGTAGCGGCGGTAATTCCGGAAATCCGCGATACGCTCCAGATCCCGCAGCGCCTTCTGCTCGTCCTCATCCAGCAGCATGGTCATCAGCCGCTCGCGCACCTTCTGGTGCTTTGGTTCAAGCTCGATATCGAACAGGGTGGCACCGTCGCCGAGACTGGGATTATCGATGATCGCCTTGAAAAACTGCCAGTACTCTTTGAATTCCGGCACCCACTGCCAATCAAACCGGAATCGCTCCCGGTCCGCGCCGAAACGGTGGTGCTCCAGCTCCCGGTTAAGGTCCTCCAGTACCCGCTTGCCATCGTTGATCGCCTGGTAGATCGAGTGACAGAGGTTGGTGACAAAGGCGTTGTTGAAGCTGTCCCGCAGGGATTGCAGTTCGCTGTGCCGCTGAGCCAGGATGTGGTTCTTGTCCCGGTTGTACAGGCTGTCGAACTGGCGGCGTAACTGGCAGATGCGGGCAAAATTCTCCCGTCCGAACTCGTCACTGAAGTCCAGTTCCAGCGCGAAAGCGTCCGCCGGGCGGCACTGCTGATTGTGTTGCAACACGCACTGCTGCAGTTTGTGCAGGGCACTTTTCAGCTCGCCCTGCACGTCCGCGAGACGGGCCTCATAATAGCGGGCCTCGCGCAGGTCCTCGTCGACCTCGGCCAACCGCGCCTCGGCATCGAACCCCGGCGCGAGCGCATCCAGGCCTTCCAGGCTCTGTTCGCACTGCTCCACCACCGCCAGAGTCTGGTCCTGATCCCGATCCAGAGTCTGGCAGCGACTGTCGATATTCTTCAATTCCGCCAGCAGGTTGGCCCGCTCCTCATTCAGCGCCCGTGCCTGAGCGGCCTGTTCATCCACCCGGCCCTTTAACGCCTGGAGCTCCTCTTCCAGAGCCTCACCGGCGCTCAGGTCGAGCTGCTCCGCCTGCTGCTCCAACGACTGCAGGCGCCGCTGGGCGCTGAGCATGGTCTGCAGGCAGTCGCCATGCTCGGGGACACGCAGTCCGTCCACGGCGGCCAGCAGTTGTTGCGCCTCGACGGCAAGATCCCGGCTCGCCTGCCATTCACGGGTCAACGCTTCCTGCTCCCGTCGGCGGGCCGCCAGGGCGCGCTCACGGGCGCTCTGGCCGAACACCAGATCGCTGTCGGCGATATCGCAGCGGAACAGAGAGTAATTCCCCGAGCCCAGGCAGTCCCGTGTGACCCCGCGACGGGTATTGCGCAGCGTATCCGCATCCGGTACCCGCTGCACTGAGCCGTAGCTCGCCTTCAGGTATTGCTCGGCGGTGTCGTGGTTGAACTGCATCACTTCCACCACACTGCCCTGGGGCAAGGCACCCAGCTTTTCATTATCCCGCCGGGCCTTGTGGCCCTGAATCACCCGGGCCTTCTGACCGACGCCACTGAGGGAGCGAACCAATCGAATGGCCTCGGCCTCATAATCCGGGTCCACAATCAAACCAAAACGGGCGCCGCCCAGATAGCCTTCGATGGCGGACTGCCACTCCGGCTCGGTCACCTCCACCTGATCGCACAGCACCCGGGCATCGGCTTCGGGAAGCTGCTTGTGCAGTTCCGCCAATGCCTGCTGCACGTAGGGCGGATAGCTCACTTCCCGGGCTTCCAATGCGCCCATTTCCCGCCCCAAACGCTCGGTTCGCGCCTGTACCTGATCGCAGGCCTGCTGGCGCTTGTCACACTCGCGCGCCAGGCGATCCCGCAGATTGGCGGTGCCCTCTTCACTCTCAAACCAGTCCGACCACAACTGGCGGTGTTGCTGTTGTTGCGTCAGAGCCTGATCCAGACGGGATTCCAACGGGCTGATGTCAATCCAGTCCCGGTTGAGCAGCTCATGGGCGTCCAGCCGAGTGTCATCCTCGGCAATCGCTTTGAGGCGGGCATTGCGAGTTTTATCGGCCAACTCCGGCAACACCAAAGACAAAGAGGTGCGGCGCAAGCCGTCGTGCAATACCTTGGCACTCTCGCGATTGCGATCGACTTTCTGCAGTTGTTCCAACAGCTTCGGCACCGTCGCGTGCAGCCGTTGCTCCTCCGCTTTGCGTTCCTGAGCCAACTGGTCTTTTTCCCGCAACCCGGGAATGCCCAGGCGTCGGGTGTTGAGATCCAACAACTGCTGCTGCAGGTCATCCCGGCGCTGCTCGCTCAACTCAATGGCCTGCCGGTTCGCTTCCACCGCCTCGCGCTGCGTTTGTTGCTTACGCTTTTCGGTCAGGTAGCGGTTCTGGCAGTCGTTGTAACGGCGCCGGGCCAGGCCGTAATGGAGCAATTGCCAATCGAGCCATTGATCGACAAAGTGACCGGCCGTGAGTCGGCCCTGGTTGAGCCGCTCAATGGCTTCGCGCAGTTGTCGGGCATCGGCTTCCATGCCGTGAATGCGCTTGAGCATTGCCGACACGGAACGAATGGCTTCGCCCAGATCGCGCGGTTCCAGCACTTCGTTGGCCACAAACTCGTCAATGCCTTTGATCGGTTTGTAGGCCATAAAGCGCGAAAAGGCCCGGGCGGCGTTCATCGCCTCCCGTTCGGACACGGCATCCTGTCGGTCCCGGATCAGACCATACAATCGGCCCAGATAGGCTTTTTTCTTGTCATACTTCTCGACGGACTCAGGGTCGAACTGTTTCCGCAACAGGCCATACGCCCGATCCAGGGGCAGCACATAGCGGCCACCGGTATCGCTCTTCAGTAAATCGGATAAGCCGAGCTGAACACCCGGCAATAACATGAATTGCAGCTCGTCCAGACGCGCGACCCGTTGCTGGCCGGAGCCTTCCAGGTGGGCACGCATTCCGATCAGTGCGGTGAACGGCTCACTGGTCTCTCCCGGGGTCGGGTAAAACACCGCGCCGAGGTAGCCATCACAACCTTCGGGCCGCGCGTAGGCACCGTCGTCGCAGCCGAGCACATAGGAGGCGAGCGTGCGCACCTGTTTGCCACCCCGCCCGCGCTGGCTGGCTTCGTCCTGTCCGGGGTTGAAATGGAACAGGTTGTCGTGGGCGGCGGTCATGATGGTCTGAATGGCATCCGCCGCAGTGGTTTTACCCGAACCATTCCCTCCGGAGAAGAGATTGATCGGGCCGAATTCACATTCGGTATTGGGGATGTTGCCCCAGTGGATGTAGATGAACTTCTTCAGATACATAAATCAGGTCTCACCAAGTGCGTCTTGGTTCTTGTTCGGTCATGTGGCTGGGGTTACGGCAAGTTTGGGTTACGGCGGATGCGGCCTTTGGCCTTATCCGCCCTACGCGGACTGCCGTGGTTTGCGTAGGGCGGATAAGNNAGCGCAGCGCATCCGCCGTAACCCATCTCGGCCGCCATCACCGCTCCCCGGAAAATATCGATGCGCCTTCCGGTTCGGCCTCGCCGGACACCTCCGCGGTCGGCGCTTCGGCTTCAATGTCATGCCGCAAATTATCCAGCCACTCGTTGTTCACCAGGTTTACAATCAACGGCCGCACCTTGATCCAACTATCGGTCTGCTCCAGATCCGCCTCCTGGGCGTAATGAATCAGCCGCAACTGACGCAGCCGGCGGA
Organism: Marinimicrobium sp. UBA4209; assembly: GCF_002381585.1. Taxonomy (NCBI): domain Bacteria; kingdom Pseudomonadati; phylum Pseudomonadota; class Gammaproteobacteria; order Cellvibrionales; family Cellvibrionaceae; genus Marinimicrobium; species Marinimicrobium sp. UBA4209. The sequence continues at coordinate 4,506 of NZ_DFTP01000016.1, read as the reverse complement.
ACAGCTGACGGCGCTCCGCCAGGGCTTCGGGCAGGCTGCGCTGCAGGAGGTTCTTGCTGGCCAGCGCCACCGCTTCCAGTGACAGGGTCGCGCAGCCCTGTTCGTCAATCACACCCTCGCGCACCGCCTTGTCATACTCGGCGCGTAAAATCAGCACGAGGGCGATTTCCGCCTGATTCAGGCGGGTGCGAAAACCGCCGTTAAACGGCTCGTCACTTTCATCTTCAATGCCGGGCACTCTCGCACCGGGCGGGATCAGGCGGACAAACTGAAAGCGCGTATCGTGTTGCAGACGAACCCCCATCAGGCTGAGGTAGTCATCCACCAGGGCTTCAATGCGCTCAAAGCGATCGTACAGCTCGGCTTCCACCTGACTGTCGTCCCGGCACAATACGCCATAGTCCAGCAGTCGCTGAATCAACTCCCGCCACTC
>NZ_DFTP01000016.1:2775-3995 GCF_002381585.1 Marinimicrobium sp. UBA4209 | reverse complement strand
CCCGCCACTCCTTGAGGGTCAGGTTGTGTGACTCCAGGGCCCGTTCTAGGCTATCGGTCAGAGGGCTCATTGGCATCCTCGGTCAGTTCAATAATGTATTCGTCGCGGTGGGTGAAGAAATCACCCTCGGTAATGCGCGGGCTTTCCGCCAACCAGGCCTCATCCTGACGCACCCGAAAACCGAACTCGGAGGACAGGTTGGCCGCCGCCCCCACCTCGGTGGCCCGCGCCAGACTCAACAATTCGGGGAGACTCACGGCGGTCAGCGACCGGCTGCTGACCTGCCCCTGTTCGTCCAGCGCCTGTTGTACGTAGGCGCGCACATCCTTGCCCTGCAGCGAAAACGCCTGTTCAAGGGCTTGCTGAATATACAGCTGTCGTTGCGCGTCCCGGTCCAGGGGCTGATCATCGTCCAGGTCACTGCGAATGGGGGCCCGGGCGCGTCGCTCACGCAGCACCAGTTGGCCTGGGTCGATATAGCGCAAGTGCAGTGCGGACCAGTCCTCGCCGTGACGCTGCAACAGTTCGTCCTGTCGCTCGCGAGGTTGCGCCGCCAACAACTGACACAGCTCCAGGGCGCCGTCACCGCTCTGGGCATGAATATAGCTTAGCTGGCGGATGATGATATCGGCCCGCTGGGTAAACGTATTCAGGGCCTTGCGCAGGGCCGGCAACATCACATCGCAGGCATTTTTCAGTCGCGTCTCGATGGTTTGAAGCAGGGTTTCCAGTAGCGAGCTACCCGGCACCACCCGTTGCGGCAAGAGTGCTCGCAGGCGCAACTCCATCACCGCGCGCCAGTCTTTCTCGGCCGTTTCGGGGTCGCCTTCTCCGTATTTGCGTTTGCGCCGAATGCGGCTGATGATCCGGGCCACCTGGTCCCGGTATTTCTCTACGCTATCGGCGGACAGCCGGACTTCCAGATCGGGTTTGAAGACTTTTTCCATAAAGTCGAAAAATTCATCGCTGGCCTGTTGCACCAACTGCCGGGCTTCAACATCGCGGACCAACTGCCGCTTACGTTCCTCCAGCTCTGCAATCACATCGGTGAAGTCGCTGATGATCCGCTCGGAGTATTCGTAGGCATCCAGCAGGTCGTGGACTTCGCCGCGATCCAGAAAGGCCTGGAGACTGTTGCGGGTATTGCGGGTGTTACGGTGCCGGGTGCGAAAGTCATTGTGCTGGTTGGCTGCAAAGGGCTGAGTAAACAGCCGTCCCAT
>NZ_DFTP01000016.1:2392-2729 GCF_002381585.1 Marinimicrobium sp. UBA4209 | reverse complement strand
CGGGAAAAGCCGTAGCTGCTCTGCAGGTTGGCATCATCTACCCGACGCTCCAGCCAGCCGGCTTCGAGCAGTCGATTGACAATAAAACCGGCCAGTTCCCGTTGGGTTTTGAAGCGCCCCTCGCTGTCACCGGGCTCGTCGCGACTGTCCAGAACCGGAGTGCGGGCTATCGCTTCCTTGAAAATATCCAGCAGCCCTTCCCGATTCAGGCCTGCGCCATAATCCCGCAGATCGGTGTATAGCCGTTGGTACAACAGACGCAGGCATTCCGCGACCACTTCACGGTACTTTCCCGTCAGCGGATTGAAGAAATGGGGACGTTCGTCGGTGAAGAACA
>NZ_DFTP01000016.1:1896-2350 GCF_002381585.1 Marinimicrobium sp. UBA4209 | reverse complement strand
TCAGCAGTTAATCGTAAATACACTGGTCGGCAAAGGTCTGGGAATCCTCCCGCGACCAGTCGGCATTGGGGACGTTCATCATCTGCTCGCACCAGGCCTCACTGCCGGGTTCGGCATTCACCTCGATTTGGGGGATTTCAGAATCACGCTCGGCGGGCGCGGGAATGACCGCGATATCCCGGGCCGGCTCCTCTGGTTCGGATTCAGGCTGATTCAGAATCAGCAACACGCCGACAACAATCATCAGGACACTGGCGCCCATCAGGGCAAAAATCGCTTTCATGACTACCTCAGGATTCGTTCAGCCAGTCGGCTACGGTTTCGGCAAAATAGGTAATGATCAAGTCGGCCCCAGCGCGCTTGAACGCCAACAGACTTTCCATGGCAACCGCCCGTTCGTCAATCACTCCGGCCTCGGCGCCGGCCTTGATCATGGCGTACTCGCCACTGACCT
>NZ_DFTP01000016.1:1050-1729 GCF_002381585.1 Marinimicrobium sp. UBA4209 | reverse complement strand
TTGGCGGGGTCCATCTGGTAGCTGGCCCGGGTGCCTTTGAAATTGCTGTCCACAGCGTCCCGGAAAGGACCATAGAAGGCGGACGCAAATTTGGTGGAGTAGGACATCACCGGAATATGGCCATAACCGGAGGCATCCAGTGCGGCACGGATGGCGGCGATCATGCCGTCCTGCATCCCGGAGGGGGCAATCATGTCGACCCCGGCCTTGGCCGCCACCACGACCTGCTTCTGCAGGTTCTTCAAAGTCGCATCGTTATCGACATCGTCCCCATGGACGACGCCACAGTGACCGTGATCGGTATATTCGCAGAAGCAGTTGTCGCTGATGACGCACATCTCGGGCTGGGCGGCTTTGACGGTGCGGATCATCCGCGCCATCAGGCCTTCGCGGTTCCATGTGTCGCAGCCTTCGGCGTCTTTATGCCGGGACACGCCAAACAGCAGTACCGCCCGAATGCCTTTTTTCCAGGCGCTGGTGACTTTGTCGGCGAGCTGGGCTTCTGGGTAGCGAACCACGCCGGGCATGCTGCCTATTTCGACGGGTTGATCAATGCCTTCTTCGACAAACAACGGCAATATCAGGTCACTGACCTCAAGCCGGGTTTCCCGAACCATGTCGCGCAGCGCGCCCGTCCGCCGCAGCCGACGAAACCGAAATTCGGGATGAGTATCGTTGG
>NZ_DFTP01000016.1:632-791 GCF_002381585.1 Marinimicrobium sp. UBA4209 | reverse complement strand
GCATGGATGCCAAAGAGCGGCCCATGGGGCTCCATCGCTTCTCCCTGAAGCGACGGTTCCGAAACCCCTTACCTTGCATCCGCCTCCGTGCGGTCGTAGCGATCCCGGTGCCGCACCCAACTCGCTTACGTCAGTGCTGAGGCGGATGCGGGGTATAGC
>NZ_DFTP01000016.1:0-514 GCF_002381585.1 Marinimicrobium sp. UBA4209 | reverse complement strand
CTCGGGTTAAACCGAAAGTTATCGTATCGTCGCCTTCAAACCGCCAGAGCACCCTCGTGCGACCACTCGCAGCGTACCTGCATATCTCCTGAGCCCGGCTTGTGGTAGCTTGCCGTAGACTCCCAGGTGAATGTATGCGTGCCGCACAACTCCGTTTCCAGGTGTACCGTGGCCGAGACCCAATACATCTTGCTCAGTAAATCCTCAAACTGTGCGATCCACTGATCCCACTCATACTCAACGGCTTTATAGGATGCGCCGAAATGCATCACCTCCGTCTGGTAGTGTCCTGGACGAACCTCCACCTGCGGAATCGAAAACATCTCCTGGGACAAAAACGGCCAATCGTCCGCGTGCGGCAACGTCAACATCGCGTCGCGATTGACCAGCAGGCGTTGCCCTTCCGAGGGAAGATACGCCATGTCCTTGATGCAACCATACACAATCGATTCTTGATCCATAGCCGCTCCTTTTCACGACTGCCTGACCAATGTTTTTGTCGGGTTACGCTTCG
>NZ_DFTP01000102.1:12066-13780 GCF_002381585.1 Marinimicrobium sp. UBA4209 | reverse complement strand
TCATCGAGCAGGAACACGTCCTGTTCGGTGAAGCTCAGGCTCGGGGCCGCCTCCTCTTTGGAGGCGCAACCGGCGATGACCCCGGTACTGCCGATCATGGCGGTGCCGGTGGCGGCGGTGATCAGTTTGAGGAGTTCACGTCGATTCATCACAAATTCCCCTTCTTCAGTTCATTCACCGCGTGGTCCACCGCCCGGGCGGTCAGCGCCATGTAGGTCAGGGACGGGTTTACGCAGGAGGCGGAGGTCATGCAGGCGCCGTCGGTGACGTAGACGTTGGGCGCGTCCCACACCTGGTTGTGGGCATTGAGCACCGAGGTTTTCGGGTCCCGGCCCATTCGGGCGGTGCCCATTTCGTGAATGCCCATGCCCGGAGCGTAGCCCCAGTCGCCCCCCTGAACATTCTTCACACCCGCGGCTTCGAGCATATCCACCGCGTCCTGAATCATGTCCTTGCGCATTTTCTTTTCGTTGTCCTTGATCTCGACGTTCATCGCCAGCACTGGCAGACCCCAGGCGTCGGTGACACTGTGGTTCAGGGAGATGCGATTGTCGTGATAGGGCAAAATTTCACCAAAACCGATCATGCCGATGTTCCAGGCGCCCGGTTCGCTGAGTGCCTGCTTGAGATCGGCGCCGACCTCAAACTCGGCGATGTTGCGATCCCAGTTCTGGCGACTGGCGGAGCCCTGGTAACCAAAGCCGCGTACATAATCACGCTGATCACCGCCCACGTTGCGAAAACGCGGGACATAAAAACCGGCGGGACGACGGCCGTAATAGTATTTGTCGTCAAAACCTTCCACCTGGCCGCTGGCGCCGGCCCGGAAATGGTGGTCCATGACGTTGTGGCCCAGCTCCCCGGAGCTACTGCCCAGACCACCGTCCCAGACATCCCGGGCGGAGTTCATCAGAATCCAGGTGGAGTTGAAGGCCGAGGCGTTCAGGAACACCACGTCGGCGGTGTACTCGTAGGTCTGGTTGTTTTCGGTGTCGATCACCTCCACACCCTTGGCCCGCTTTTTGTCCTTGTCGTAGATGATTTCTTTCACCAAGGAGAAGGGCCGCAGGGTCAGGTTGCCGGTTTTCATGGCCGCCGGCAGGGTGGAGGACTGGGTGCTGAAGTAGGCGCCGAAAGGACAGCCCAGCCAGCACTTGTTACGGTACTGGCAGTTGACCCGGCCCTGCTCGGGCTTGGGTTCGGTGATATTGGCCACCCGGCTGTGGATCATGTGCCGCTTGCCGCCGAACGCCTTCTCGATACGCGCCGCCACGTCTTTTTCCACACAGTTGAGCGGAATCGGGGGCAGGAACTGGCCATCGGGCAGAATGTCCAGGCCTTCCCGGGTTCCGGCGATGCCGGCGAACTTCTCGACATAGTCGTACCAGGGGGCGATGTCGTTGTAGCGGATCGGCCAGTCGATGGCGATGCCTTCTTTGGCATTGGCTTCAAAGTCCGCCGGCGCCAGGCGGTAGCTCTGGCGGCCCCACAGCAGGGAGCGACCGCCCACATGGTAGCCGCGGTACCAGTCGAAGCGCTTTTCTTCAATGTAAGGGTTTTTCTGCTCGTCGGCCCACATCCCGAAGGTGGACTCATTGAGCGGGTAGTCCCGGCTGAGGACCGGGTAGTTTTCGATCATTTCCTGGGTGGGCTTGTCCCGGTGCGGGTAGTCCCAGACTTCCTTGGTGGCGTTCTTGTAGTCCTTGACGTGTTC
>NZ_DFTP01000102.1:0-11917 GCF_002381585.1 Marinimicrobium sp. UBA4209 | reverse complement strand
GCCCAGCCGCCGCTGATGCCGGAGCCGACCACAATTGCGTCGTAGTGGTTGTCTGCCATAGTTACATCTCTGTCTCGTTATATTATTGACCCGGTGGATCAAACATCGCTAATACGAATTGCCGATCTGAGCGATTCGGTGACTCTTCATAGGTACCACCTGGGGAAGGCCGCCCAACTTGTATGACGAACCCCGGCATAGCCTACCCTGCGCCCGCACAAATTTCCACGGGTCTCACGGTTTTTAACACACGCGCTTACAGATCCATCAGCGCCCTGTTGAGCCGCTGTTCCAGCTGGGCCTTGATGTCCAGGTAGTGGCTGAGCTGAAGCCCCAGTTGCGGCGCCAACAGGTCCCGGCACTGACTGAGGTCCAGGTCGGTGATATAGCAGGGATAGCGCTCTTTGGCACGACGCATGGACAAGATATAGCGCGCCACTTCGCTGAACAGCTCGTCCCCATAATCCAGCGCGGAGAACTCCCGGTCGTTACAGTACACGGTGTACAGGATATCGCCGTCCGGAGCCGGCTCGGCAATCACCTGAATGTTGGTGAAGGTCAACCGGCTGAGGTCTCCGGCGCTGGCACGTTCCTCCAGGTAGCCGCGACCCTGATCCACCCGGCCACACAGCTCAAACAGCCGAACCGGGGGCGTCGCGTCTCCTCCCTGATCGGCGCTGGCGCTCTGACGGGCCACGACGGAACGCAGGAAATGATGCAGGGGACGCAGAAGCGTCGTGTGGCTGAAAAACGAGAGCCGGATCACCAGCAGAGACCCCAGCTCATCAATCAAGGTCACTTCGGCCTCCTCTTCCTGCACCTGATAAAACAGATAGACCCCCGGCTCGCGAGCCTGGTCGGCCATCAGTTTCAGAGGACGATTTTTCAGGGCGTGCCGATCGACCACGATGGGGCTGTATTCCAGTTGCGCATTGGTCAGCTTGTCGATCAGGGCATCGTAGCTGCCATAACGGGTGACGTGGGGTTGTTGCTGGAGGAACTGGATCAGCACATAGCCTTCGGCGGTTTCCAGCACATAGCGGCTACTGGCGGGACGGGTGCCGGAGTAATAACAGCCGACCAGATCCTGCCAGAGCTCCTCCAGACGCTGTACCACCAGGTTACCCTGGGCTCCCAGGCAGCGGATGGTCACCTCCGGCGGGGCCAGCCCCCGTCCCGGAGGAGCCAGGCGCAGGTAATACTGAAGACCGTTGATCAGTGCATCGTCGTCATAGTGACGGCACAGCACTTCGCGCCAACTGTTGATCTGGACCAGATCTAGGGTCAGTACCAGATTGTCGCGCAGGCCGCTGAAATCCAGGGCATCGCGCTGGGCACTGAGCATCTGCAGGCCCCGCTCGTGGAGATTGGCCTGGGACTCGACGCCCAGATTAAACAGTAGCAGCAGGCGTTCCGCGCGAGCGGCCCGCTGGAAAGGCTCGTGGGCCCGGGTCACCAGCGGCAAGGGCAGCCACTGATGCAGCCATTGCCAGAGTTGCTGGCGCTGGGGGGCGGTCAGGCTGACCCGCTCGCCCTGCACATCAAACCAGGCACCGGCGCCGAGCACGCCGTTGCCATAGGTCCACAGCAGCAGCTCCCCCAGATAGCGCGCGCGCTTGAGGGGCGGGCCGTCCGGCTGGCCATCCCGGCTGCGAAACACGGCCCAGAAGCGGGCCCCCTCGGGGCTCGTGTCCGGCTCTTCCACAAAGATCAACGCCGGTTCGGCGATGTCCTGGGAGATGTCGGGGTTGAGCCACTCCACCTTGCCCGCCTTGCGCTCAAACGCCGCGTGCAGTTTGCGCCCCAGGACCATCAGCTCGTCATCGCTGATCCGGGTTTCGGTGGACGCCTTACTGACCGCGTTGATCAGCCGGTAGCTGGCACTGAGCTCCGCCACCAGTTGGCGTCGTTCCTCCATGACATCAGGCACCTTCCAGTGCCGGCGCTGGTCCAGCCGCTGAAGCTCAGTGTGGCTCCACCCCCACTCCGCCACCAGTTGCTCGAGTTGCTCCCGCTGCCAGGACTTGCGCCCACTGCGGGGTGGCCGGGTCAGCGGTTTGTCCACTTTAAAGTACAGGCAACGGCGGGCCAGGTTGAGGCGGTCTCCTACGTCACCCGTATCGATCAGGTACTGCTCCAAACGCCGGTAGATCATCACATAGGCGTCGAGGCGATCCGGGTGTGGCGCCTGTTGATACACCGCCTCTTTGAAGGTCAGCGCCAACGGACGCCGATCCTGCCCCTGCAGATAGGCCTCCAGCAGCATCAGTTTCAAGACCGATTTGTGGGGCGACTCAATGCCTTTATAGAGGTGCCAGATGCCCGCGCCCACGAATTCATCGGTGGGAATGTCCGGCAGGCCGCCAAAGTCGATCACCTCGGCGGCACGCAGGAACCGCTGCCCGAGCAGGGTTTGTGTGTAGGCGGCGTAGTCGCGCTCACAGGTACCGGGCACAAACCACCACAAAGGTAGCTTGCCGCCCAGCCACAGGGCGGTGCGATAGAACTCATCCAGCAGGAGAAACCGCTGGGCGGAGCCACTGCCTTCCGCCGACAGCTGGCCCAGCTGACCCGTGCGGAACTGATCGGGCTCCATCAGAAAAAAGTGTACCTCCAGGCGCACCTGCTGTTCCGCCCAGAGCGACAGCTGGCGACACTTGCGCCGGAGCTGATCGCGCGCCTCGCGCTCCAGGCCCGGCCGGTGGCATACCCAGACATCCAGGTCACTGCCTTCGCTCTGGGCGATGGTGCCGACGCTGCCCATGACAAACAGCGCGTCGATGTCACAGGCGCGGGCGCTGACGTCGCGCTGATAGTGGAAGCTGCGGGCCAACCCCCGGGCGAGGCGGATCTGATCCCGGTCGGGTTCGTAACCGCTGAGACCGGCGGGGGCGGTGCCAGAGACGTAACCGGGCAACATGGGGTGGTTGACGTGAAACAGCAGCGGCAGCAGAACCACCAGGTCCTGCTGACGGTCGCTCAGGCCCTCGAGCATGCGCCGGTGGCGCACCCGATTGAGATCGAGAAAACGCTGTTTGAGCCGCTTGAGCTGTTTCCGGTCGAGCCCGCCATCACTATGATCGAGTTCAATGACGTCTGAGCGTAGGCCCATTACTTGCCCTGGGGTGTGGTTGCCGCCTGAACCACCTCGAACAGGGTCTGGTAGAGCAGGGCCGGTTTGATGGGTTTACTGATGTAGTCGTTCATGCCCTCGGCCAGGCAGCGCTCACGGTCGCCCCGCAGTGCCTGAGCGGTCAGGGCCACGATGGGAATGTCCGGGCGCTGGTCGCCGGCGCGAATCCGCCGGGTCGCCTCATAGCCATCCATGTCGGGCATTTCCAGGTCCATCAATATGACATCGAAATGATCCACATTCCGATAGAACTGATCCAGCGCCTCCCGGCCTGTGGCGGCCAGTGTCACTTCAGCACCACGCTTGCGCAGAATGCCCTGGGCCACCTGCTGGTTCACCTTGTTGTCTTCCGCGAGCAAGACACTCAACCCCGCCAGGGATACCTCCGCGCCGGGCGCGTTGGTGGCCTGGGCGTTGAGATGGCCGCTGAACAGCTGACTGAGTGCGTCAAACAGCCGCGATTCGCTGACGGGCTTGTTCAGGAACCCATCCACCAGTTCGGCATTCTGCTCGCCGTCGAAAATTTCATCGCGGTGGTAGGATGAAATCAGCAGGACCTGGGGTGTATGGGCCAGTTCCGGATCTGCCTTGAGCACTTCGGTGGCCTCCAGGCCGTTGACTACCGGCATCTGATAATCCATCAGCACCAGATCGTAGGGCCGGCCGGCCCGTTCGGCCGTGCGTAACTGGTGAATCGCCTCCTCGGCCGACGCTGCACAGTCGGCATGAAGCTGCATATTGTGCAGGGTTCGTGCAATGATCTCCCGCGCCAGGGCATTATCATCGACAATCAGGGCGCGAAGATGCTCAAACTGATCCGGGCGCTCCTTCAGCGTCCAGGCCCCGATCTGACTGTGCTCAAACCGGGCGGTAAAACTGATCCGGCAGCCCTGGCCCGGCTCGGTCTGGATTTCCAGTTCGCCCTGCATGAGCTTGATCAGGTGATAGCAGATGGTCAACCCCGTGCTGGTCGCCACCCCCACTTGCCGGGGGCCCCGGGCCATGGCCTCGAAACTGGCTTCCAGTGCCGCGACCTGCTCCGGGCTCATTCCCACACCGAAATCGGTGATGCAGAATTTCAGCTCGACGCCCTCTGGCGTCGTTTGGGTCTGACGCACGCTCAGCAGCACCCGGTCGCTGGTGGAGTATTGCATGGCGTTATTGACCAGATGGCTCAGTATCTGGCTCAGGCGGGCGGTATCGCCCCGGAGAAAGCGGGGCACGTCCGGGTGAAGATCGTAGGTGATGTCCACCTGCCGATGGATGGCGCTGACTTCGAACAACCGGGCGAGCTTTTCGAACACCTGCTCCAGATCGAAATGAGCGGATTCGAGGACGATTTTACCGGTCTCGATTTTGGAGAAGTCGAGCACCTGGTTAATGATATGAAGCAGGGAGTCCGCCGCCGCGCCCATGCTGTCCAGATAGCTGCGCTGTTGGTCGTCCAGCGGGGTGTCGCCCAACAGGTGCCCCAGGCCGATGATGGCGTTCATGGGCGTGCGGATTTCGTGGCTCATTCGTGCCAGAAATTCACTTTTAGTGCGGTTGGCCAGGTCGGCCTGGGTTTTGGCGGCAATCAGGGCATCCTGGGCGCTGGGCAACCGATCCGATGCCTGCGCCTCGGAAAGCGCACCGGCGGGCTCTGAAGAAGCCACTTGGGCTTTCAGCTCTGCCAGTTCCTTCTCCAGCGCGCGTATGCGCTGTTGCACAGAGAGGTCATTTGTCGCCATTGCCAAAGCACCGCTGGCCATTTATCGAATAGGGCGGCGCCAGCGCCGGCTTGCTTCAGACGGCTCGAAGCGCATACAAGGTATATACTTCGAGGGCCGTCAGCGGTCTGCTCTCGCCCGGAGGGCCCGTCCAGACTGTGCTGAAAACGGGCTACAGCCTCTAAGGCTAGTGCATTTTTGGCGCTATGCCAAAGGAAAAATCAATGTCCGGTCATAACCACTCAAAGAGGCCTATCTTGCCCGATATCCGACCCACCCAGGGAAAATGGCTCAGTCTACTGCTCGGGATCACCGGCGTGCTCTTGGTGGCCCTGGTTCCGGCCCCCGGCGGTCTGTCCACCGAGGCCTGGCGCGCTCTGGGGTTGGCATGGCTGATGGCCGTGTTCTGGATTGCCGAAACATTGCCTCTGGCCGCCACCGCGCTGCTGCCGATTGTGCTCGGCCCACTGCTCGGTCTGGTCGAGCCCGGTGCGGTAACCCGCGATTATGCCCACCCGCTGATCTTCCTGTTTCTCGGCGGGTTTGTGTTGGGCCTGGCCATGGAACGCTGGCGTCTGCACGAGAGAATGGCACTGCGGATTCTGTCCACCATGGGCGGCACACCGGCCCGGGAACTGGCGGGCTTCATGTTGGCCACGGCCTTTCTGAGCATGTGGGTCAGCAATACGGCCACCGCGATCATGATGCTACCCATCGCGCTCTCGGTCATTCAGGTAAAAGGGGTCGATGATGCCCGTTCGGGCAACCCCTACGCCGTAGCCCTGCTGCTTGCCGTTGCCTATTCCGCGAGTATCGGCGGCATTGCCACTCTGATCGGCACCCCGCCAAACGCTCTGCTGGCCGCCTATCTGTCCGAACAACACGGTATCGAACTGGGCTTTGGCGAGTGGATGATCATCGGCTTGCCGGTCAGCCTGACCATGCTGATGGCGGCCTGGCTGTGGCTGGCCCATGTGGTGGCCCGCGGACGGACCGCCGGCACCGGCGACGCCCCGCATCACAAAACCGATCACGACCTGTTCCGGCAGCGCCTCGACGAGCTGGGGCCCATGACGCGGATGGAAAAGCGGGTCACTTGGGTGTTTATCGTGACGGCGGTGGCCTGGATTTTTCAGCCCCTGCTGGCCGGAGTATTCCCCGCTGGTTCGCTCACCGACACCAGCATTGCCATTGCCTGTGCCATTGCACTGCACGCGCTTCCCGCCGGTGATGGGAAGGGCTCACGCCTGATGGACTGGGAATCCAGCCAGAAACTGCCCTGGGGGGTATTGCTGCTGTTCGGTGGCGGGCTGGCCCTGGCCGGTATCATCCAGGATTCCGGGCTCGCCCAAGCCATTGCCTCGGGCCTTGAAACGCTGAATCGTTGGCCTACCGCGGTCATTGTTTTGGCCGTGACGGCAACCATCATTTTTCTGACCGAAATCACCAGCAATACCGCGACAACGGCGGCCTTTCTCCCTCTGCTGGGCGCGCTGGCCATCGCCCTGGGTCTGCCGGTGGAGGCGCTCGTGGTGCCCGCCGCGATTGCCGCGAGCTGTGCCTTCATGCTGCCGGTGGCCACCCCGCCGAATGCCATTGTGTTTGGCTCAAACCAGCTATCGATCAAACAGATGGCATCCGCCGGTTTAGCGCTCAATTTGATCGGTACCGCTCTGGTGGCGGCCCTCGGGACGGCGCTGATTCACTGGCGGCTGTTCCACTAGTGCTCACTGGTTAGTTTGAGCCAAAAGGGATATAGTCTCGCTGACCGGATGATAATAATCAGCCCACTGTGAATCCAAACCCGTTGCCGCTCGCGTCCTAACCCAGAGCACAACAGGTAAGCCAGCCGCCGGCCTTTCGGAGCGGTCGGCATCAAGGTATCAGTCTGGGCTATCTAGCCAGGAAGCCAATTTGCGGACAGCGTCATGATCAAACTCGATAATATTCACAAGTACTACGCCACCGGCGACCAGCGCCTGCATGTGCTCAAGGGCATCAACCTGCACATTCGCGAGGGCGAGCTGGTGTCGATCATGGGTTCGTCGGGCTCAGGCAAATCCACCCTGCTGAATATTCTGGGGATTCTCGATACTCACGATGAGGGCGACTACTTCCTTGCCGGGCGGGAAATTCGCCACCTGAAACAGAAGACCGCCGCGCAAATGCGCAACCAGTTGCTCGGCTTCATTTTTCAGTCATTCAACCTGCTGCCTTTCAAAAATGCCCTGGAGAATGTGGCCCTGCCACTGTACTACCAGAATGTCGGGCGCAAGGAGCGCAACCGGACGGCCGCCCGCTATCTGGAGATGGTGGGGCTGAGTGACCGCGCCCTGCACATGCCCAACGAACTCTCTGGCGGCCAGAAGCAGCGGGTGGCCATTGCCCGGGCGTTGGTCACCCAGCCCAAAGTCATTCTCGCCGATGAGCCCACCGGCGCCCTGGACAGCAAAACGACCGAGGACATCATGGCGCTGATCAAGGAAGTGCACAGCCTGGGCAACACCATCGTGATCGTCACTCATGAAAAGGATGTCGCCAACCAGACCGAGCGGCAGATTGTGCTCAAAGACGGCCAGATTATTTCCGCCGCCGATCTGCACAGATCAGCCCTCGAACACGCCTGAGCGCCGAGGCCAGACATGGACGGATTACAGGAAATTCTCTACACCCTGCGCCAGAACAAACTGCGCACCGCGCTCACCGCCTTCGGCGTGTTCTGGGGTATTTTCATGCTGATCCTGCTACTCGGCGCCGGCCGGGGCATGCAGAACGGCGTGTACGACAGCTTCGGTACCGACGTGCGCGATTTTGTGGTGATCTGGTCCGGGGCGACCTCGGTGGCCCATCAGGGCATGTCGGTGGGTCGGCGCATTCAGCTCACCACCGCCGATCTGTCCGCCATCAAACGTCAGGTCCCCGGCGTCGGGTTTATCGCGTCGGAAAACCGCATCAATAACGCCAGTATTCGTGCGGGCAACAAAACCGGCAGTTTTTCCCTGCACGGTATCCCCGATGATTTTTTCCGCATCAAAGGCGTGGAGCCATTCGACTTCGGCCGCGAGCTGAACCGTCTTGACCAGGCCCAGTTGCGCAAATCCTGTCTGCTCGGGCGCACCGTGGTCGAGCGATTGTTTGGCCCCGGAACGGACCCGGTCGGCCAGGAAGTCACGGTCAACAACGTAGTGCTGACGGTGGTGGGTGTGTTCTACGACCGGAACAACCGCGGCCAGGACTCCGAGCGCATCTACATTGCCGATACCACCTATCGCACCGTCTTCGGGGGCGGCGACAACATTCAGACACTGTGGCTTCGGCCGGCACCCGGCTACGACGGTGTTCAGGTGGAACAACAGGTGATTGAGCTGCTGAAGCAGCGTCATCAGGTGGCGGAGGAGGATCGCCGGGCAATCCAGTCCTTCAACATGGCCGGCCCCGCAAAAATGGTCAACGGGCTTTTCCTGGCGATCAATGCCTTCATCTGGTTTGTCGGCTTGGGCACGCTCACCGCCGGTATTGTGGGTGTTAGCAACATCATGATCATTACGGTAAAAGAGCGCACCCGGGAAATCGGCATTCGCAAAGCCCTGGGCGCAACGCCGTTCAATATTGTGAAGACGCTGCTGCTGGAATCCATTCTGGTCACCAGTATCGCCGGCTATGCCGGGCTGGTCTTGGGCGTGGGACTGATCGAACTGATGGCCTTCGGCCTGCGCTCAGTGGGCGCCAACCTGCCGTTCTTTCAGAACCCGGAAGTCAACTTCCAGGCGGCGATCACTGCCATCGTATTGCTGGTGATTGTGGGTGCCCTGGCGGGTCTGGTGCCGGCGCTGAAAGCGGCCCGAATCATGCCCATTGAAGCCATGCGCGCGGAGTAGCCACCAGTGATTATTGATACCCAAAAGTGGCAGGAAATTTTCATCACCCTGCGCCAGCACAAACTGCGCACCGGGCTCACCGCCTTCGGGGTGTTCTGGGGCATTTTCATGCTGACCGTGCTGCTCGGCGCGGGCAAGGGACTCGAGAACGGCGTGATGGAAGGTTTTCGCGGCGTACCCAATGCGGTGTGGATCTGGTCTCAGGGACGCACTCAGGTGCCGTATCAAGGCATGCCCATTGGCCGCCAGATCATACTGCGACCCGACGATCTTCCGGCGATTCGCGACAATATTCCCACCGTCGATCGTCTCTACCCCCAGAACAGTGTGGGCATCTGGGGCGGTTCACCGGCCTACACCGTGTACGAACAGAACAGTGGCAGTTTTTCCGTTCAGGGCGCCATGGCCGGAATGGCCGGAATTTTTAGGCAGCGGGTTGTGGAAGGGCGCTATCTGAACACGCTCGACGACCGGGAAAGGCGCAAAGTGGTGATCATCGGCCAACGGGTCAAGGACCAACTGTTCGCGCCGGGCGAAGCGGCCGTCGGACAGTATCTGACCATCGATGGCATCAGCTTTCAGGTAGTGGGCGTGTACGCCAGCACCTCGACCGAGCCCGACAGCAGCGAGGAAGAGCGTATCTACATGCCCAACGATACGCTGCGCCAGACCTTCAACCAGACCGCCTGGATCGGCAGCATGGTGGTAATCCCCAAGCCGGGCGTTCACGCCGCCAACGTCGAGCAGCAGGTCAAATCATTTTTGCACGAACGCAAGCAGGTGGCGCCCGATGATGTCGGCGTGCTGGGCAGCTTCAACCTGCAGACCGAGTTCGACAAGATCAACGGGCTGTTCACCGGCATTCAGGTATTCAGTTGGTTTGTGGCCATCGGCACCATCATGGCCGGCGCCCTGGGTGTGGGCAACATCATGTTGATCGTGGTTCGGGAGCGCACCCGGGAAATCGGGTTGCGCAAGGCGCTGGGCGCAACACCTACGTCCATCGTGGCCATGATCGTGCAGGAGTCCATCTTCATTACCGCCGTGGCCGGCTACACCGGTCTGGTGGCGGGCGTCCTGCTGCTGGAGGGCGTCAATGCCCTGCTCGCGGCCAGCGGCGGCCGGGCCGGCATGTTCAGCAATCCGGAAGTGGATTTCACCACAGCGCTGATGGCCTTGGCCGTGTTGATCGTTTCCGGGGTCATTGCGGCGTTGCTCCCCGCCGCCAAAGCGGCCAGCGTCAATCCGATCGCGGCCCTTCAGGACGAATAATTTTCACGTTTGCTTCACTACGAGATCGTCACCATGAAAAAGGTATTCACAGTTCTTCTGCTCGGGTTTATCGCACTGATCTTTATCAGCACGGCGGTATTTCTGTACAACAAATCCCAGGCCAAGCCGGTGACCTACGAAACGGACGCGCCTGCGATAATGGACATTGTCCAGAAAACCGTGGCCACCGGCCGGGTGGTTCCCCGCAAGGAGGTCAACGTGACCTCCCAGGTGTCCGGCGTGGTGGACACCGTGTATGTCACTGCCGGACAGACGGTACGCAAGGGCGATCTGATTTCGCGCATCACCCTGGCTCCCAGTATGGTGATGCTGAACAACGCCGAGTCCCAACTCGACTCCGCACGGATCAGCCTGGCCAACGCTGAAGAGGAGTTGGACCGACAGCGCAAATTGTTTGAAAGCGGGCTGATTCCCGCCTCGGAATTCAGCCGGTTCCAGTTGGACTACGAGCTCAAGCGCGAAGCGGTTCGCTCGGCAGAAAATCACCTGCTGCTGATCAGCGAGGGCGCCACCAGCGATTCCGATCTGGTGTCCAACGTGATCCGCGCACCGGTCGATGGCATGATCCTGGATATTCCCAATAAGGAAGGTGCGTTTATCGTTGAATCCAGCACCTACGGAGCGGGTACACCGGTCGCCGTGATGGCCGACATGAGCGATATGATTTTCGAGGGCAAGGTGGACGAAGCGGAAGTCGGTAAAATCGAAGAGGGCATGTCACTGATTCTGCATGTGGGCGCGCTGCAGGACGAGACCTTCGATGCGACCCTGGAGCACATTGCTCCTAAAGGTGAAGAAGATCAGGGCACTATCAAATTCGAAATCCGCGCCGCCGTGACCCTGGAAGACCAGGTGTTTCTACGAGCCAATTACAGTGCCAATGCGGATATTGTTCTGGCCGAACGCAAAGACGTGTTGGCCATCAACGAGGGTAATCTGATCATTGAGGGCGATGAGTATTTTGTCGAAGTCGAAACCGCCGATCAGGTGTTTGAAAAACGCCCCGTCGAGGTGGGGCTATCCAACGGCATCCACATTGAGGTCGTTGAAGGTTTGACTCAGGACGAGAAGATCAAGAAACAGTCCTGATCCACGTAAAGGCAGCAGCTGTCGGGTTACGCCTTCGGTTAACCCGACCTACTGGAACTTGCCGTGGAATCTTCAGGTTCGAGTAGGTCGGGTTAGCGAAGCGTAACCCGACAGCCCACGGAGACAGCAACGGTGTTAGTAGCTAAAAACGCCAAAAGCGTCATCGTACAACGTCACACTCAAAACTCACTCCTTTCCCACTCCCCTAAGATCCGGCACAACGCCGCCCCAGTCCTCAGGATATTCTCCTCGCTCTACAAACCGATGGAAACTTGAATGCGGCCAGTCCCGCACCCGTCTCACCAATTCATGTTTAACCGGATTAAAGTGTATGTAATCTCTATGCCTCTGCCAATCCCGCTCGTCTCTCAGAAAATGCTCCCAAAAACGTGACTGCCAGAACGGTCCGGTCAAACCAAAGGACTCCCGAAGTGTTCGACTTAGTCCCGACTTTATCAGGCGCCAACGGATTGAAAAATCACTGTCATCCTCAGGTAGAACCCAGATACAGTGTAGATGATCCGGTAGTACGACTATTGAGTCGAGAACAAACGGGTATTGGATTTTGACCTGTCGAATACGCTGTCTGAGTAGGCCAACAACACTGGGATGATCAAATAGAGGGCGTCGTCTTGCGGTGACGACGGTGAAGAAATAGGCAGCGCCGGGGTGATAATAACGTCGGTATTGCATAAACCCTCCGTGGTTTACGAGTTGGTGTTGGTGGTTGCTGTCGGGTTACGCTTCGCTAACCCGACCTGCGGGAGCGTGCCGTGAATTCGTTGAGTTCGAGTAGTCAGTTATAAGGTAGAAAA
>NZ_DFTP01000076.1:39455-39885 GCF_002381585.1 Marinimicrobium sp. UBA4209 | reverse complement strand
CTAATGGCCAAGCCCGAGGGCGAGGCAGCCGAGGCGGAAGTACCCGCCGGACAGATCATTGTCCCGCTCTCGGCCTGGCTTGCCCAGAAGGATAAGCTGTCCGCCCGTGACGATATCGGCGTATGGATCGATACCGACGAGACCGCCGATCAACTCGGTGAAGACGCGCAGCGTTTCCCGCTGGTCGCAGTGCACTTCCCGGCCTTTGCCGACGGTCGCGCCTTTACCAATGCGAGGATGCTGCGCGAGCGCTTCGGATTCACCGGTGAGCTACGTGCCGTTGGGTATTTCCTGGCCGAGCAGGCCTGTTATCTGCGTCGCTGTGGCGTCAACGCGTTCGATTTCGGCGCGGATCGGGAACAGCACCTGCAGGCGACGGTCGATGCACTGCAGGATTTCACCGAGTACTATCAAGCCTCGGTCGACGAGC
>NZ_DFTP01000076.1:33843-39396 GCF_002381585.1 Marinimicrobium sp. UBA4209 | reverse complement strand
TGCCTCGGTCGACGAGCCCCTGCCGCTGTTTCGCCGCCGGGCGTCCTGAGGGACTTTCATATCGAAGAGCTCCCAGCATAGCGAGGGCCTCCCGGCCCTCGCTTGATCGATTCCGCTCGCTGTGACACGCTTTGGGGACAACAACATAACCCCAGAGAATCAACCTGATGACACCATCTTCCCTGATACCGAAGACTCTGATCCTCGGTCTGTTAGTCTGTGCCGCCAGCTGCAGCACTTCCCTTTTAACGCCTGATGACACCGACAGCACCCTCTGGAGACTTGATCGCCTGGACCGGGTGGGCTCTGCGCCGGCTCGAACTGAGGGTGATCCGACCCTCGTGGACACCGTCCACGGCCCCGCGATTCGCTTCGATGGCGATGGAGACCGACTGCTGGTTGAGCACAATCCGCTGGCCGAACAGAATCAATTTACCATCGAGGTCTGGTTCAACCCGGCAGATGTTTGGCCGGCGAACTGGGAACCCCGCTTCTTCCACATCGAATCACTCGACAACCCCGATCGTCGGATCACAGTCGAACTTCGGCTGAATGATCAACAGCAGTGGTACCTCGACGGGTTTCTGAAGTCCGAGCGGGACGCCCTGACGCTGATTGACGAGACGCTAGTCCACCCGGTGAATCAATGGCACCACGCCGCCCTCACCTTTGATGGAACCACGATGCGTACTTACGTCAACGGTGCACTGGAGCTGGAGGGTACAGTAGACTTTGAACCGATTGGTACCCGCGCGCGCACTTCAATAGGCGCCCGATTGAATCGGGTTCACTGGTTCAATGGTCTGATGCTTGCAGTGAGAATGACGCCCCGGGCCCTGGAGCCCGAAGCGTTTCTGGACTGGGAAAAACTGCCCGACTAGACCGTCTCGGGCTTCCTTGCAGAGTACTTGAGCGAAGGATAGTCGGTATAGCCTTCCGGGCCCGAGGCATAAAATGTTGTCGGATCCGGTTCGTTCAGGGGAGCGTCCTGAGCAAAACGTTCCGCCAGGTCCGGATTGGCGATATAGAGTCTGCCAAACGCGACGGCATCCGCTTTGCCTTCGGCCAACCAGCGCTCGGCGCTGGTCTTCTCATAGTTTTCGTTAGCAATGTAGACGCCGCCGAACTGCGCTTTCAGGTCCGGACCCAGGCTGTCCTCCGCTTCGTGCTCCCGCGAGCACAGAAAGGCTAACTCGCGCTTGCCAAGCTCCCGCGCCACATAACCGAACAGCGCGGCCGGGTCTTCATCCCCCATGTCGTGGCCATCACCGCGCGGCGCCAGATGCACCCCGACCCTACCCGGCTCCCAAACGCTCAGTACCGCATCGGTCACTTCCAGCAGCAGTCGGGCACGGTTTTCGATCGAGCCCCCGTACTGATCGGTGCGCTGGTTACTGTTGGTCTGCAGAAACTGATCCAGCAGATAACCATTGGCGCCGTGAATTTCCACTCCATCAAACCCCGCACGCCGAGCGTTCTCGGCCCCGCGTCGATAGGCTTCGACCAACTCCGGAATTTCATCCAGGGTCAGCGCTCGCGGCGTGACATATTCTTTTTTCGGACGAATCAGACTGACGTGCCCTTCCGGACGAATCGCACTGGGGGCGACCGGTAATTCGCCCTCCAGATACACCGGGTCCGAAATCCGGCCAACGTGCCACAGCTGCAAGAGAATTTTTCCACCCTCAGCGTGCACCGCCTGTGTCACCTTGCGCCAGCCCGCTACCTGATCTTCCGACCAGATTCCCGGGGTGTTCGGGTAACCAACGCCCATGTGCGTCACTGAGGTGGCCTCGGTCAGAATCATGCCCGCACCGGCACGCTGGCGATAGTACTCCGCCATCATATCGTTGGGCACCCGGCCTTTGGAGGCGCGACAGCGCGTCAGGGGCGCCATGATGATACGATTGGACAACTGTAGGTCGCCAATCCGGATTGGGTCGGTCAAATGGGGCATGTTTCGTTCTCCTGAACAAAATCCGTAGAGCACGGAAAATCAATGAACGGATGTACGTGAACCCCTATTGCTTGGGATCATTTCCCCCTTTTAAATCCTCCCCGAGATGACCTTTACCTTCCTTTACGTGAGGCCCAGCTCTCGTCTCTGACACAGCACACGCTATAGCGCTTGAATCGAAGCCCAGAGTGCAGCATCAACCGGTATGCCGCGCTGCTGATTCTCCGCACGTCGAGCCATTACCGCTTCACCCGGATAGCGGATAACGCCGTCGGGCTTTGCCGGCCGGGAGCGATGGAGATCGTCGATGATCGACTGGACCGCGCCGCGTAAAGCGGGGCGATCTCCCAGTTGGTTGAGATCAATGGCGATAAAAACCTGAGACACACCATACTCCAGTGTCTGCTGACTGATATCCGCCGTGGAGCGGCCACCACTGAGCAGGGTGGCGAGCAGGTCCAGCATCAGCGACAGCCCTGCGCCTTTCCAGTAACCCACGGGCACTGGCCGCTGACTTTCGAGAATTGCCCGGGGATCGTCAGTCATGTGCCCGGCGGTATCGTAACCCCCGGGCACGGAAAGCTTGCGCTGCTGTTCGACGGCCAACTCCATCGCACCGTAGGAAAATTGCGATTGCGCCATATCCAGGACAACCGCACCCGGTTCGTGAGGTACCGCCATCACCAACGGATTGTTCCCCAAACGACAATCCGCAGCCCCCCAGGCCGGCAGGTTGGCGATGGTGTTGGTCCAACCGATAAACACAAACCCGCGCTCAGCGGCTTGCCAACCATAGGTACCACCGCGCATCCAGTGGTTGGTGTTCGCCAGTCCCACACAGCCCAATCCGTGAGATTCGGCCAACACCATGGCCCGTTCCGTGGCGGTGCAGGCGTTGAGTATCCCAGCCCCCAGGTGTCCGTCCCACTGCTCAAGAGCGCCCGCCGCCAGAGTGCACTCGGGCTTCGCCGAGGGCACGACATGTCCGCGACGGATCAGGTCGACAAAACGGGGAAAGCGGTTCAGTCCGTGGGTGTAGACACCATCAATACTGTTATCGGTGAACGTCTTCGCCAGGTGCGCCGCCTCGGTTTCTGCGAAACCCTCCCGGCGCAGAATGTCGCTCAACGTCTGTACGCTGAGCGCCGGACTGATCAAAAGATTCTGAGCCTTATGGGACGACATATACCCCTCGCCTTCACTGAATTACTGGAGAATCGACTCGTGACGATATCGACGCACGGCCATCGACATCAATAACACCGCCAGCGCAACGCAGCTGGCACTCGAAAGCACCCAGTGCACCGGAACAATCGACTGCCCATTTACCAGTTGAGTCATCAGTTGGTACTGACCGAGCAGTGGAATCGCCATGGTGAGACTTTGCTCGGGAATATTCAGGAACTGCAGTAGGAAAAACGGCAACATGGGCACCAGCATGGCAATGCCCAACTGCGTCTGAGCCTCCTTGGTCGAACGGGCAAACGCCGCAATGACAAACAGGAACGCGGTCATCAACAGGGCGACCGGCAAATGCAAAAACGCTGCGGCGACGAACGTCGATGCCGAAAAATCATAACGGCTGGTGAATACTCCATCGTCCAGCAACCCGAACAGAACGAAGCCGCTGATCAACGGGAGAATGAGAGACATCAGGACGAACGCCAGTATGGCGACATACTTACCCAGTACCAGTTGCCAACGCGGGACGGGTAAAGCCAGCAAGGGCTCAAGCGATAACCGCTCCCGCTCTCCGGCGGTCGTGTCCACCGCCAGATAGAAGCCGCCCATCATCATGGAGAAGAGCAACATGAACGGCAGGATCAAGCCCATGAACGCCTCACCCGGCACTTGGGTGGAAACATCCCGCTCGCTGATATGGAGCGGGTCAAAGACCTGCTCGTCCATCCCCCGGGCCAGAAACCGCAGGCTTCTCAACCGGGAATCATACCCATCGAGCACCGCCCGTAGTCGCCGCCGCTGCTGGGTCGCGTCGTCACCTCCGCTGTGATAATGGATCACCACCGGGGCGGGTCTGGCGTTGCGCAAAGCCGGTTCATAGTCCTCCGGAATTTCCATAACCAGCGGCAATTCACCACGGCGCAGTGGCTCAATGAAGTCCTCTTCCGTCGCCTCGGTATTGATGTTGTGCTCGGCGAGAAAGGCCATCAGGTTGGGGGCTCGATCGCGCCCGACCACCGCCACTGACAGTGGCTGTTCCGTATCGACACTGAATTTATTGACGTTGAATACCAAGGGCCCGATCATCAACGCGGGTAACAGCAGAGGGCCGTATAACAGGGTGAAAAACATGGAGCGCCGATCCCGCAGGTTGTCCCGGATCTCCTTCAGCAGAATGACCCAGAAGGACCTCATGGCTGCACCTCGGGCTGTTCACCAATGGCGGTCACAAAGGCATCTTCCAGATCACTCTGCCCGGTGCGTTCCAGAATGCCGGTCACGGTATCGGTCATGGCAATGCGTCCCTCACTGATGATGGCCACCCGATCACACAGACGGGACACCTCCTGCATGATGTGGCTGGAGATCAACACACAATGGCCCTCGTCCCGAAGGCGGCGGAGAATCGTCCGCAGGTTGCGTGTGGCCATGACATCCAGGCCATTGGTTGGCTCATCGAGAATGAGGGTGCTCGGGTTGTGAATCAAGGCGCGCCCCAGCGCTACCCGGGTTCTCTGTCCCTGGGAAAATCCCTCAGCCCGACGATCGGCAAAACCTTCCATATCAAGCCGCTCAATGAGATCACTGGCCCGATGATGCGCCTCCTCGGCACTCAATCCGCACAACTGCCCGTAGTACACCAGGTTTTCCCGACTGGTCAGCCTCGGGTACAGGCCGGCATTGTGTGGCAAAAACCCCAACCGCCGGCGGACCGCCAGGGGCGCTTTCACTACATCATGACCATCCACGCTGGCCAGGCCGCGGTCAGGTTTGACCAGCCCGGCCAGAATTCTCAGGGTGGTGGATTTACCGGCACCGTTGGGGCCGAGCAGACCGGTGATTTCCCCATCCTGCGCGTCAAAGCTGACATTCACCAGCGCCTGGACCAGTGTCTTCTTGCGGCCCCTGGGATGAAAGGATTTTACTAATGCCTGGGTGTGAATCACGTCAGTGCCGCCTCAGGGTGATGGTCCGTTTCGGTCCAGAAACAGGGGAACCGCCTGCACTCTGTCCAGACAGTCGGCCGACAATGAGTCCGGTTCCGCCGAGATGACAAAGCGCGCGATGATATCCGGCACACACCCCAGTAACCCGACCTGGTGCCCCCGCTCCGGCACCACCAGGTGGCGCGCATTGCTCAGGGTCTTCATGAGCTGATCGCCGTAGTCCGGTGGCGTAATCGGATCCCGCCCACCGCTGAGCAACAAGGTGGGAATGTCCGATTTCAGGGGCGCTTTGAATTGCTCGCCAATCTCTCCGCGAGGCCAGGGTTCGCACATGGCTTTCAGCCCCGCCAGAAAGCCCGGCCCCATATAGGTGCCCTCGCCCTCCTCAGCATCGATCTGAGGTTAAAAGGGCGCGTCCTCGGTACAGACCACACTGTTGTGCATCCCCAGTGCGATATCGTCACTGAC
>NZ_DFTP01000076.1:26749-33814 GCF_002381585.1 Marinimicrobium sp. UBA4209 | reverse complement strand
CATCGAGCCGCTGCGCGAGCCGCGCCAGAGCGACCAGATTGTTGTCCCGAGCCGCCGAGTCAATCATCGGCGGCAACACCGAGAGCACATCGCTGTTATACAGCGCCATGCGAATCACGTTGACCAGGTGGGCGCGGGTGAATCTCAACGTTTGCCAGCTTCCATCGCGAAGGGATTCATAGCGAACCTCGACCGGCTCCGCCTCAAGTCGATCCAGCAGTTCCGTGATGTCCCGTTCCAGTTTGGGAAACCGCTCCCGACAGGGCGATGCCTGGTCGCATTGACGAATCAGCGCATCCAGGGCGGCCTGGCTGTGAATGGCTATTTGTGGTCCGAGACTGACATCGGCGGGCAGCACACCGTCCAGAACGGCCGTCCGGACAGCATCCGGATAGCGGCGCATGTAGGTTTGCGCTACCCGGGTGCCATAGGAGACGCCGTACAGGTTCCAGCGAGACACCCCGAGTGCCTGACGCACCTGCTCCAGATCCCGTACTGCCACCTCGGTTGTATAGTAACGCGGGTCGCCGTTGAAATCCTGCAAACAGGCCCGCGCCAGAGATGCCAGTTGCGTGGGGTCCGGCTCAGCTAATGGCAGGTGGGCTTCCTCTACCGCACATGGCTGCGGGTTCGATTGACCCGTGCCGCGCTGATCCACCAGATAGATATCCCGCCGCCGGGCCAATTGGGCAAAGGCCCGATCCAGACGAAGAAAACTGCGACTGGCCGCCTGACCGGGGCCGCCGGCAATCGCCAGAACCGGATCATCCTGGACCTGAGCGGCAGTGGCCGGAAGACGCACGATCAGCAGATCAATCCAGACATCGTCCGGCCCCTGCTGCTCATAATTCTCCGGAACGCTCAAACGGGCGCACTGCACATGGCGAAGTCGTTCGTTGGCCGTGAGGGCACAGTCGGAAAACTCCAGTTCTGTCCCCGAGGGGGTCAGTGCACCGACCTTACCCGCTTGAGGTTTATCGTCCGCCGCCAAGGCAAAGCCTGTTACTGATACCAAAACAGGCAACAGTAGTGCGAACCAACGGTACCCGAATTTTCGCTGTTGCATGAACATCAACGGAGCCTCCCGGGTTACCCGCTTGTGACTCCAAAAAACGGCTTGAGTCGATCAGCTTCCCACATGGTGTCCTGGTAACCGAGTTCCATCAATTCGCCGATGAAAGACTGGTGAAACAACAGATAACTGGCCGCTGTCGCACCGCCTCCCTTGGCGGTCGCACCGATGGCACGCAGGAAAAAACGCAGGCTCTTGGGCAGGTTCCGCACCTTGCGCCCGGCAATATTGTCCAGCTCCCGGGAGGGGGAAATGATCCGGTTATCCACCGCGCGCAGCGGTAAATCGGCGGCGGCGAGCTTGTCTTCGGGAATCATTCCAACCAGTTCATTGATGCGCTCCAGGTGCTCCAGGTCTCCTTCCAGTGCATCGATGAAAGCGCTGTTGAAAAGCTGCCCGACAATCTGGGCCATGGACGGCGAGTGCCGCACGGTACGCCGATGCACCGGCTTGCGGGCTTCACGATTGCCACTGACCCCGACAATAAACAGGGATTCCGCCCCGAGGTGTAGCGCCGGACTGATGGGTGCCAACTGGCGAAGCGCACCGTCACCGAAATATTCCCGATTGATGCGAACCGCCGGGAAAATGGTCGGAATGGCCGACGAGGCCAACAAGTGCTCCAGTTTCAGTCGGGTCGGCATACCGACTCTACGATGGCGATTCCAGCCCTCCAGCTCGGGCGCCCCCTGAAAGAAACTGACCGACTGCCCCGAGCTGTAACCCATGGCATTGACCGCTACTGCATGCAGCTTGCCGCTGGCAATGGCGGCATCGAGATTTTCAAAACGTACCGACGTACCCAACAGATGCCACAAGGGACCGTTATCCAGCATCGACAGAGGCCGCGTTCGCCCCACCCCTTCGTTGAACAGGGAAAAACCGAGCAGACCCAGCCCGCGGGCCAGATCACTCCAGCCGTGGCGATAGACCTGGCCGGGGGTCAACCGCTGCCAGATGCCCGCCAGCGACTGGACTGATTCGCGAAAATTGCCCGGGTGGCACGCCAGCGCCAGCGCATTGATCGCCCCGGCGGAAGTGCCGCAAATGATCGGAAACGGATTGACGGTGTCCGCCGGCAGAATATTGGCCAGCGCCTGTAAAACACCCACCTGGTAAGCGGCACGCGCGCCACCTCCAGAGAGAATCAGGGCTCTTTTCATGAACACTCTCTAGCTGATGTCACGCACGGCCGGTTTTCGCTGGTTCCTCGTCCCGCAACTCACGCCGCAGCACTTTGCCCACGTTGGATTTGGGCAACTCGTCCCGGAACTCGACATCGTGCGGCACTTTGTAAGGGGTCAGATTTTTCTTGGCAAATTCCCGGACTTCTTTCACGGTCATGTCCCGGTTGGCGACGATATAGGCTTTGACCAGCTCACCACTTTCCTCGTCGGGCACACCCACGACCGCCGCCTCGACAATGTCCGGGTGGGTGCAGAGCACATCCTCCACTTCATTCGGGAAGACCTTGAACCCGGACACATTGATCATATCCTTCTTGCGATCGACAATCCGGATGTAGCCATCCTCCTGAATGACCGCCATATCGCCGGTTTTGAACCAGCCGTCCTCATCGAGTACCTGCCGGCTTTCATCGGGTCGATTCCAATAGCCCTTCATGACCTGGGGGCCATGCACACACAGCTCACCGGGCTCACCGTTGGGCAGCGACTGTCCTTCTTCGTCTATGACCTTGCACTCCGTGTCCGGCATGGGCAGCCCCACAGTGCCCTGCTGGATCGCACCCGGCGGATTGATGGAAACCACCGGAGAGGTTTCGGTCAGGCCGTAGCCTTCAAAAATGCCGACACCGGTGACTTCTTTCCAGCGCCGTGCGGCAGCGGCCGTCAGCGCCATGCCACCTGAAGCAGTCAGCCGCAAATGGCTGAAGTCCAGCTTGACGAAATCCGGATCCCGGCACAGGGCATTGAACAGGGTGTTCAACCCGACAAAGCAGGTAAACGGTTTGCCTTTGAGGGTTTTGACAAAACCTTTGATATCCCGGGGGTTGGGAATGAGCAGGTTGTGATTGCCCAGGGACAGCGCCGAGGTGATATGCAGCGTAAACGCATAGATATGGTAGAGCGGCAACGGGGCAATATAGTATTCCTGATTGACCCGGAACTCCCCTTCCATGTGCTTGTTCACCTGAAGCATATTAGCAACCAGGTTGCGGTGCGTCAGCATGGCGCCTTTGGCAACGCCGGTTGTGCCGCCGGTGTACTGGAGCACGGCGACATCGTCCGGAGACTGCTCGACTTTGCGATAGGCACCCTGAGCAAGCCCGAGCGCCTGGCGGAACTCAACCTGACGGGGGAAGTGAAAGCTCGGCACCATGCGTTTGATGTACTTGATCACGGTGTTGAGCAGCACCCGTTTCACGGGTGGATGGAGGTCCGCCAGCTCAGTCACGATCACCTGCTCGACCTCGGTGTCAGCCACAATCGAGGCGGCTTTGTCCGCGATGTTGGCCAGCACCACCAGCGCCCGTGCGCCGGAGTCCTGCAACTGATGTTTGACTTCCCGGGCGGTGTACAGTGGGTTGGTGTTGACCACCACCAGCCCCGCGCGTAGCGCGCCCAAGAGTGCCACCGGGTACTGGAGAATGTTGGGAAGCTGGATGGCAATGCGGTCGCCCGGCTGCAGGTCCGTGTGCTGCTGTAGATAGGCCGCAAATTGGCCGGAGAGACGGTCCAGATCGCCGTAAGTCAGCGTATGGCCGAGACAGGTGAACGAATCGCTGCGTTCGTACTGCCGCAGAGCCTCATCCAGAACCGACACGACGGTACGGTCATAATCTAAGGTCATAATCACTGTACTCCATTTCAGGGCCCGCTCCGTCTTCCTGTGAACCGCGGTGCCGGGCTTGATTTAGTGTTATCTACAGTGATTATCGGTGCCCGGCCAGGGACTTGCAACCGATGTCCCGCACTTTTGCTCCGCCACCCCGACATTGCTTGCCGAAGTGGCAGAACACCGGCAACCCGCTAGCGGAACAGGTCCTCAAGGAATTGTTGCGTCTTGTGCCAAGAATCCGCATCGGCACTGGCGTCATAGCTCAGCGGGAGCTCGAATTGACGCCCCAACTCGGTCGCCTCCGGGTTGGTAAAACCATGTTGGGCACCGGCGTAGTTCACCAGTTCGTAGTCCACGTCGGCCTGACGCATTTCCTCCTCAAAGTCCGCTACCTGTTGGGCGGGCACCATCGGGTCCGCCTCGCCGTTGAACACCCTGACGGCGGCCTTCACATCTCCCGGCTGCGCCGGTGACTCTGCGGCCAACATGCCGTGATAACTCACCACCCCGTCCAGATCCACGCCGGCGCGGGCCATGTTCAACACCACGGCGCCGCCAAAACAATAGCCCAGCGCGGCGATATCATCCGGCGCCACCATGGACTGCTCACGCAACACCGAGAGCGCCTCGGTGAAGCGCGCTTTGGCCGCCTCTTTATCGCTCATCACGGCCTGCATGAACTCATTCGCCTGGCTGGGATGTTCCGCGTATTTATCCGAGCCATACATATCCAGCGCGAAGGCGGCATAACCGAGTTTGGCCAGCATCTCGGCGCGCTGACGGACATACTCGCCGTGCCCCCACCATTCATGCACGATCAATACACCCGGTCGGGTTCCGCTATGCGCATCGTCATACGCCAGGTAGCCGGTGAATGTCTCACCATCGACCTGATAATCAATTTCACGGGTCTGCAGCTCGGCCTGGGCGCTCAGGCAGACCGAAAGCAGGCTGCCGGCAAGCGTCCATCGAATCAAACGGGGGAACAGGTTGTTCATGACGAGTACTCCTTTTTCCTTTGGGGGATAAACATTGGGTAGAGCTATACGCCGCAACCACCGCCTTGTATCACTTTGGATCCTTGCTGAAACCGGAAAACCCGGGACTCACAGTTCGGCCAGCTGCCAGACATCGTACGCCGGTTCTTCGTAGGGATGGGCCGCCTTCAGGGCCGAAATGGCAGGGCGGATCAGATCGTCGGCGCACACCAGCTCGACGCGATACTCGGATACGCGCTCGACCTCGCCCTGACGCCCGAGAAACGGTTGACTGCCCGCCAGAGGTCGAAACTGTCCCTGCCCCAGACTCTGCCAGCAACAGCTGTCGTAATCACCGATACGCCCGGCCCCGGTGGCAAAGACGGCGGCTTTGACGGTTTCAAGATGGCTTTCGGGAACGAAAAAAGCCAGTTTGTACACGGCGTTTCTCCTCTCTCATCCTTTCTCGGGTCATTCGCTATTTGGCGCGATAGAGAATACCGGGGTCACACCGGACCATTTCGAACAGATGGGACGCTCCCGCCAAGCCTTCGGAGGAACCCAGAAAAAGAATACCGCCCGGCTTGAGCGAGCCGTGGATTTTTTCCAGAATCCGACGCTTGAGGTCAGCGTTAAAATAGATCAGAACGTTGCGGCAAAAGACGATATCAAATTTGCCCAAGCCCGCGTAGGAATCCAACAGGTTCCAGGCCTTGAACTCTATTCGATCCCGCACCAGCGGCTTCACCCGCCAGACGTTCTCCCGCGGGTTGTCAAAATAACGCTCCAGCCGCTCCGTCGACAGTCCGCGCACCACCGACAGGCGATCGTATTCGCCCCGCTTGGCCTGATCCAGCACAATGGATGACAGATCAGTTGCAACCACTTGTACCGGCCGGGCCAGAGCGCCCATCCGCTGACGCCGGAATTCCTCCACCATCATGCTGATTGAGTAGGGTTCCTGGCCCGAGGAACAGGCGGCAGACCAGATGCGGATCGGCCCGGCCATGCGGTGTTCGGTCTGCATCCAGGACGGCAGCAGGGTGTTACGCAGATACTCGAAGGGGTAGATGTCACGAAACCAGAACGTTTCGTTGGTGGTCATGACATCAATGACCCGCTCTTTCAGGCGACGGTTCGTATTCTGCTTGAGCGCCCGGACCAAGTCACTGAACGAGGACAATTGATACTCTTCCAGCAGGCGCCGGATGCGATTGGACACCAGGTACTGTTTATTGTCCCCCAGCGCAATGCCGCAGGCATCCTGCAGAAACTGACGAAAGTGATCAAATTCCGCCTGATCAAAATTATCGCGTTTTCCCGCCGCATTACTCATCAATACTTACCGCTCAAAAGTATGCTCCCACGGTAGCCTGAGCCACCCCTCATTCGCTCTGTTCGAGCAGATCTTCGCCCGTCATGGCTCTGACCCGGTCATTGACCTGACGCGCCAGCTCATCCGGACTGAACTTGGCCAGAAAGGCGTCCGCCCCCACTTTCTTGACCATTGCCTGATTAAAAACACCACTGAGCGAAGTGTGCAGCAAAATGTGCAGCCCCTTCAAATCCGGGTGATTGCGCACCTCGGCGGTGAAGGTATAGCCGTCCATCTCCGGCATTTCGATATCCGAGATGATCATCACCAGCGCCTCATCCGGGTTCTTACCTTGAGCGACCATATCCAGCAGATAGTCCAGCGCTTCGCGCCCGTCTTTTTTCAGGGTTGTCTGAATCCCGATGGACTGCATCACCCGCTGCACCTGCTTGCGGGCAATGACCGAGTCATCCACGATCAGGACATGCTTCTGGACTACCCGCTCGCTGATGCCGTCTTCAATGACACCTTCACTGATCTGCTCATTGACCGGAGCCGCTTCCGCCAGAATTTTTTCGACATCCACGATCTCCACCAGCTCGCCATCGACCTCGGTAACCGCCGTCAGGTAATGGGCTTTGCCGGCTCCCCGCGGTGGCGGATGGATATCGCTCCAGTTCATATTGACGATCCGGTCTACCCCACGCACCAGGAACCCCTGGGCCGTGCGGTTATATTCGGTAATGATGACAAAACTCGACCGTATGTCTTCCAGTGGCACTTTGCCCATGGCCTGATTCATATCCATGATCGACAGGGTACCGCCGCGGATATGAGCGACCCCACGTACCACCGGGTTCCGCCCGGGAATGGCATTCAGCGGCGGGCAGGGTAACACCTCA
>NZ_DFTP01000076.1:16500-26724 GCF_002381585.1 Marinimicrobium sp. UBA4209 | reverse complement strand
GGCATCACGGTCAGGCGCGGGCACTGCAACACTTCGCGCACCTTGAACACGTTGATGCCATACAGCTGCCGTCCCCCCAAGCGGAACAATAGCAGCTCCAGCCGGTTTTCACCCACCAGACGCGTTCTCTGGTTCACGTTATCCAATACTCCGGCCATGGATGCCCCTTCTACCTCTGATTTCATTAAACGTTCATTAACCCACTGCCCGAGAGAATACGCCCACACCCCATACGCGGATGCCCCGGCGCTCCCCGCGAGCATTCCGCCCGACGGCACGCTCCTTGCTTCATTAGTGCCGATAGTTCCGTTAGCGGCTGAAAACCGTCACGCTTTAACCTTTACCGTCATGCACAAAGAATAGGACAAAAGATGGGTCCCTGTCGCCTTTTTCAGAGCCTGAGCCAATGCTCCCCCCGGGGAGTCGGGCCGTTGTGCGGGCGACTGGCGGGCGCATTGCTGCTGGTTCTGCTCGCCGCGCTGGCCCAGGCCACGCCGGAGAGCGCGCCATACCAGGATTTGGGCGAGCTCAGGGCCGACGTGCGCCAGTTCCTGGAGGCACACTACCGAGTTCCGTCAGTAAAGCGGACCAAGATTACCGTGGGCCGGCTCGACAGCCGCCTCCGCCTGAAAGCCTGCGAGGCCCCTCTGGCGCTGTCGGTTAGCGATGAGGAGCGCAGCGGCGGAAATCTGACAGTGCACACCCGCTGTCCCGGCCCCACCGCCTGGGCGCTGTACGTCCCGGCGCAGGTGGCGGTATACCGGGAGGTCGCCGTCGCCAGCCGGAGTCTGGGACGAGGCCACCGGATCGCCCAGGACGATATGACCATGGCATTGCGAGACACCGGCCAATTGCGTCAAGGTTTTGTCGTTGATGCAACGTCGGCTTTGGGAAAGGAGTTGCGCCGCCCGCTGAAGGCCGGCGAGCCGGTCCGGCTGGGGTTACTGATCGAGCCAACCGTCGTCGAACGGGGCGACCAGGTGCGCCTGCACGCCCGGATGGGCACCATCAGCGTTGATACCACGGGCACCGCCCTGAGTTCCGGGCGGGTGGGAGAGCAGATCCGGGTGCGGAACGACCGCTCTGAACGTATCGTCAGAGGGCGAATCACCGGACCCGGGACGGTCGACGTGATTTTATAACGCGAAATGGGTCACATTTATACACAAAGAGTATTAAAGTTATAAGGATGCCGGCCGATAGTATGGTCAGAAGCCCGCATTTTGGCTGGCTCCCGGTCTTTCGGCCGGCATCATCGAACATTTTGTTGGGGAACAAAATATGGTTATTGACTCAAACAACGGTATCAAGCCCGGCAATAACGGCGGCAACAACCGCCCCAGCACCGTGGCACCCCGAGAATCCGGTCCGCAATCCGGAGCCGCTGGCAGCAGCCCGCGTCCGGCGAGCCGTGACAGTGTTGAACTCAGTGCGGAGGCACAGAGCATGAACCGCCTGGAAGAGAACCTGGCGCAACTGCCGGATGTCGACGTCGAGCGCGTCGCGAATCTGAAACAGGCCATTGCCGAGGGTCGATTTGAAATCGACCCCGAACGCATCGCCCAGAATATGCTCAATCAGGACGACCTGCTGGGATAACCCCCCGCTGGCCCGGCGGGCCCCCAACACCGCCCGGGCCAAGCAGCATTCGATTTTCGATGATCCGCCATGACCGAGGCCAATATGACTCCCTCAGCCGAATCCGTCAGCCAGATGCTGGCACACGACGCCCAAGCCATTGAAGAGCTCAGTCAGGTGCTGTTGCAAGAGCGCGAAGCGCTGGAGCGGCGCGATTTGGACGCCCTTCCCCCGCTCATCGACGCCAAAAACCGGCTCATGGCCGCACTCGGCGAGCACGCCCTGCAACGCCAAAGCTGGCTGGATGCCGCCAGGCTTCCCCACAACCACGAAGGCTGGCAGCAGTGGTTGCACCAGCGCCCGGACACCCGCGCACAGTCCCCACAATGGCAAGAGCTCGCCGAGCACTTTGAGGCCTGTCGGGCACTCAACGATATCAACGGCAAAATCATTCAGCGCTCCCGGCAGACGGTGGGCACGCTCCTGGACCTGCTCAGAGGACAAAGTAACGACGGTCCCTCGCTGTACAACGCCCAAGGCCGCTCCGGCCCTCAGGGCGGCTCCCAGACCCTGGTCAAGGCGTGATCGCCGCTTACGTCGGCTTGTGCCGGCGTAAGGCTTTTTAGTATAGTTGCCGCCCCTGTCGGCGCCCCCGGGCTAGCGCGGCAGCCGATGTCCCCGTCGATTAACAGGATAAATCCTCCGCCTCCTAAGCGGAAGCTCCAGGTTCGAGTCCTGGCGGGGACGCCATTTTGTCGATTCAACGCCCGCAACCGGTCACCCCCAATGAACTTACTGCTGCTTGCCGACAGCGACTTGCTCAGTCCCACGGTGGCCGACCTGTCGGATAAGCGCCGACTCGACCATATTCTTCAGGTACTCAAACCCCAGCTGGGTGACAGCCTGACCGTTGGCCGGCTGAACGGCGACTGGGGTACTGGCGAGGTGACCGAACTGAGCCGGAAACGAATCCGGTTATCCCTGACGCTGAATCGCCCGCCTCCGGAACCTCTGCCCTTGACCCTGGTTCTCGCCCTGCCCCGTCCCCAACAGATCAAGCGTATATTGCAGACCGTCGCCGGTAGCGGCGTCAAAGAGCTGCACCTGATTCACAGCCGTCGAGTGGAAAAAAGCTACTGGCAGTCACCCAGCATCCATCCGGACGCGGTGGAGACTCAGCTGCAACTGGGGCTGGAACAGGGGTGCGACACGGTGATGCCGCAGGTGCACTACCATCGTCAGTTCAAACCGTTTGTGGAAGACACCCTGCCCGGGTTGATCGAAGGCCGGCGTGCCATGGTGGCCCACCCCTACGAGGCCATTGCCTGTCCTGCTCAGGTGCAGGAACCGGTCACCTTGCTGGTGGGCCCGGAAGGTGGGTTCAATGAATACGAGGTCGGCCGGCTCGGCGAACTGGGGGTTCAGGCGGTACACTTGGGGCCCCGCATTCTCAAAACCGAAGTGGCCATTCCTTTCCTTCTGGGACGCCTGTTCTGATACCCGGCCCTCAGGCGGACACGGTATGCTCCGCCAGCATGGCATCGAACGCCGACAGGGTAACGCCGGGGCTGAAATAGAACCCTTGATAGTAATGACAGCCGTAGCGCTGGAGAATATCGAACTGGGCCTCCAGTTCCACGCCCTCGGCGACCACATCGAGATCCAGCAACCGACCCATGGTAATGATGGTTTCCACCAACACCCGGTCGTTGTGATCATCCACAATATCCCGGACAAAACTCTGGTCGATTTTCAGCACGGTCACCGGTAGCTGTTTAAGGTAACTGATGGAGGAGTAGCCGGTCCCGAAATCATCCAGAGAGAAGCTGATCCCCTGCTCTGCCAGGCGCCGCATGGTGACAATCGCCTCGTCCACCTGCTGAATCACAATGCCCTCGGTCACCTCCATTTCCAGTGAATTCTCGGGTATCGGGTAGCGTTTCAAGGTGCGCAGGACGTCATCGGCAAAGGCGGCGCGCCGAAACTGCCGGGGGCTGATATTGATGCTCAGACGCATACCCGGTTTCCACCAGCCCTGCGCCTGCCAGTGCACCAGAGTTTCACAGGCGGTTTCCAGCACCCATTGGCCGACATCCAGAATCAGCCCGGACGTTTCCAGAATGGGAATGAAATCCGCCGGCGAGATCAGGCCCTTGGTGGGATGGTGCCAACGCAACAGGGCTTCGGCGCCGACAATGGTTCCGGTGCCCATATCGATTTTGGGTTGATAGTGCAGCGCAAACTGCTTGCCCTCAAGCGCCCGATGCAGATCGCCCTCCATCACCAGCTGTCGGCTGACCTTGTCCGCCATGTCCTCATTGAAAAACTCGATCGCATCGCGTCCCTTTTCTTTGACCTGGTACATGGCGGTATCGGCAAAGCGCAGCAGCTCATGCACCGAGCTGTTTTTATCCGGATAGATCACCACTCCGACACTGCAGCTGATCCGCAAATCCAGATTCTCCGTGTGGAAGGGGCGGGAAATGATACGCCGGATTTTTTCACTGATTTCCCCCGCCCGCAGCGCGGCGGTCGAAAGGTCTTTGTCCAGAACCGTCAACACCACGACAAATTCATCGCCACTGAGGCGGGCAACCAGATCTTCTTCCCGAACCGAGCTGACCAGACGCTGCGCCACCTCCTTGAGGACCTTGTCGCCCACCGGATGACCCAGTGAGTCGTTGATGTTTTTGAACTGGTCCAGATCGATAAACAGCACCGCACCGCAATAGCCATGCCGGGTCGCGCGACGGATTTCCAGATCCAGACGCTCGACCAATTGCACCCGGTTGGGCAGATTGGTCAGGGCGTCGTGATGGGCCATGTGCTCCATCTTTGCCTGGGCATTCTTGCGCTCGGTGATGTCCACGGACACGACCAGAGCCACCGTCTGATCGTAGTAATGGAGCGGCATGATGTGACTCTGCAGATAGAGTTTTTTGCCTTCGCGGGTGACAAAGGACTCTTCATTGATTTCCACATCAATGCCCTGACGAATCACCCGCTGATCGTTCTGCAGAATCAGTTCCACATCATCCACGGCATTGCGGAACAGGTCCCGTACGTCCTGTCCGCGCATGGTGTCGACATCGCGACCGACCATGCTCGCCAGCGCCTTGTTGGCAAACAGGTAGCGCCCCTCAATATCCCGGGCCCCGATCATCACCGGCAAACTGTCGATAATCTGGCGCAGATGACCTTCGCTTTTTCGCAACGCCAGCTCCACCGCGCGACGCTTGGCCAGCGACAGATCCACAGCGTTCAGCAATTGGTTACTGCTGTCGAGCAGTTGCGCCAGCTCATCGTGCCGCCCGGGCAAAGGCGTCAGGCGGCGGACACCGGGCTCTTCCGGGTTGATGCTTTTGATTTCCCGGGACAGGCGCGCGAGGGGTTTGGCCACCACAAAGTAAAAGGCAAAGAACAGCAACACCACCAGCATCGCGTTGCGAACCAGCCCGGTGATCAGGTTGAGACCCGATCGCTCATAGAACGCCTGCAGCGCCTGATCCATATCGACGGTAAACGCCAGACCACCGGAGGCGGTCTGGCCGTAGCCCGGGATTATCAGATCGGAATACAGCTCCCGGGTCTCGTCGCTGATCAGCGAGGTCAGCCACCGTGTCTGGGAGGGTTTCTGTGCGGTCTGGCCCTCGGCCAGGGTATTGCCCAACTCATCGGTGACACGCACCCCGATGACAAAGTCATAGGCCAGCAGGCCATTGACCACTTCAGCGGACAGGTCATCATCCAGGGTATGAACGGCGCGCATCGCCGGCGGCGTGGCCACTTCCATGACCCGACTGAACAACAGGTTAAGCTCCTCACGCTGGTTGTCCAGATCCAGATACAACTGCACCGAGCTCATCAACAGGCCGAGCAGAAAGGCCAGGATGATGCCGATTTTCGCCAGCCGGAAAGAAACCCCCTGGAAAAGCGACGGTTCGTTCGTCATTTATGCTTATTGTCCTGTAAATGTCGTTTGTTTCAACAATTGGTAGCTTACTCCGGTCCGCCGCCGAACGCTACCCAGGGTTTGCCCAACGCCCGGGCGACCGCCTCGTGGGTGATCTGGCCCCGGTGCACATTCAGGCCCGCCCTGAGGCCGGGGTCCCGCTTCAGTGCCTCCAGGCCATTCTGCGCCAGCGCCTGTACATATGGCAAGGTGGCGTGACTCAGCGCCAGTGTGGCGGTTCGGGCCGCCGCCGAGGGGATATTCGCAACACAGTAATGGACCACGCCATCGAGCGAAAAGGTGGGTTGACGGTGCGTTGTGGGCCGGGAGGTGGCGAAGCACCCGCCCTGGTCAATGGCCACATCCACCAATACTGCCCCCTTGGGCAAGGCCCCCAGTTGCTCCCGGGACAGCAGCTTGGGCGCCGAGTCGCCGGCTACCAGTACCGCGCCGATCAGCAGATCGGTCTGCGGCAGCGCCTGCTCCAGCGCGTTTTCAGTCGCGTACTCGCAGACCAGTCGTCCGTGAAACAGCGCATCCAGCTCCCGCAGGCGCACCAGGGACTTGTCCAGAATTCTGACCTGCGCACCCAGCCCCAAGGCCATGCGCGCCGCCTGAGTCCCCACCACTCCCCCGCCGATGATGGTGACCCCGGCCGGCGGTACTCCCGGAACCCCTCCGAGCAGGATGCCCCGCCCGCCCTGATGCAGCTCCAGGTGATGGGCGCCCGCCTGGGTGGCGAGCCGCCCGGCGACCTCGGACATGGGGGTCAACAGTGGCAGGCGTCCCGCCTGGTCCGTGACGGTTTCGTAGGCAATGCAGGACGCGCCCGAGGCCAGCAGCCCCTCGGCCTGCTCGGGGTCGGGCGCCAGGTGCAGAAAGGTGAACAAAATCTGATCGGGATTGAGCTGGCGATACTCCTCCGGCTGCGGCTCCTTGACCTTGACGATCAACTCGGCCTGGGCGAATACCGCTGAGGCCGAGTCCACCAGAGTGGCCCCAGCCGCTTCGTAAGAGGCATCATCCAGGCCGACCGCAGCGCCCGCCTCCTGTTCGACCAACACGCTGTGGCCCTGGCCCGCCAATTCCCGCACGGCACTGGGCGTCAGCCCTACACGGTATTCATCGGTTTTGATTTCCCGGGGTACGCCAATCCTCATAGACACCTCTCTGCCTGAGCCCCGTGAATAGGGCCGATGTACCCCGAGTATAGGAGCTGGGCGCCAGCCGGGCTAACTCAGGAGACTTGCAGAGCCGGGATAAACTGGTGAACGCCGGCCTCGGCCTGGGTGTCTTCCCCGGCATCGGCCACAGCATCCGGGTCCACTTTCAATCCCGCGAAGTCAAACAGCGCGGTATCCGCCAGCTGAGAGGGGGCCACATTGCGGATGGCGGAAAAGATGGTCTCGGTGCGTCCGGGGTACTGACCTTCCCAGTCGGTCAGCATCTGCTTGATCACCTGCCGCTGGAGGTTCTCCTGGGAACCACAGAGGTTGCAGGGAATGATCGGGAACGCCTTGTACTCGGCAAAATCCGCCAGGTCCTGCTCTTTGCAGTAGGCGAGCGGGCGAATCAGGACATTGCGCTTGTCATCGGCGAGCAGCTTGGGCGGCATGGCCTTGAGTTTGCCACCGTAGAACATGTTGAGGAACAGGGTCTCGATGATGTCGTCCCGGTGGTGACCCAGGGCGATTTTGGTCGCCCCGATCTCGTTGGCGAAGCTGTACAGGGTACCGCGCCGAAGCCGCGAGCAGAGCCCACAGGTGGTTTTGCCCTCGGGAATCACGTCTTTGACGATGCTGTAGGTGTCGCGTTCGATGATATGGTAAGGCACCCCGACCTGTTCGAGGTATTCGGGCAGTATGTGCTCGGGAAAGCCGGGCTGTTTCTGATCCATGTTGACGGCGATCAGTTCGAAGCGGATGGGGGCGGTTTTCTGTAGGCTCATGAGGATGTCGAGCATGCCGTAGGAGTCTTTGCCACCGGAGAGGCAGACCATGATCCGGTCGCCCTCTTCAATCATGTTGTAATCGGCAATGGCACTGCCGACCTGACGACGCAGGCGCTTTTGCAGTTTGTTGTATTCGAGGCGCTCTTTGCGCACGGCGGGCTGGCTCATAATACTCTCAATGTTCGACGGTCCGAAAAATGCCGCCATTGTACGGATTTTAGCCGCCCCAGGGAATTGCCGCTCTAAGCGGCAACCGTCTGCCGCATTTCCTACTGAAACCTGGCTCTTTTGGGACTTCGCATAGAGGGCTGCGGGAGGGAAGGTCTCTTTGAGACACGCCGTGAACCCATCCATGGGGGCTCATTACCCGCCGTCCAGGCGGGTAACGGTCTCAAAGAGACCTTCCCTCCCTCCGCTGTGCAAACATAACGTTTCGGGAAATAGCCAGCCCAGCAAACACATGCTTGAGGTGCGTGAAACGGGCTACCTCCACCGCCCTTGACGTTGGTACTAGCGGAGGGAGGGTAACCCCCTTTGGGGACGTCACCGGCCTGGATGGCCGGTGCAGAGCTTACAGGGACGTATTCACAGCGGTCCCCAAAGGGGGTTACCCTCCCGCAGCCTTCTCTGCGAAGTCCCAAAATTTCGATCTGCACAATATGGCACACCCATTGCAAACTCACTCGTAACCGGCAAAGAACCGTCCGTTTTATCGACCTGGAATACGAGTCACCTATGGCCCTGTTGCGAGCACTGCTGCAAAAACTCTCCGCCAACGAACCCGCTGAGCGGCCGGCGCCCACGCCACAGGCTCCTGCGCCCGAAGCCGAGTGCGTCAAACACCTGCGCCCGCTCGCCGAACGTCGGCAACTGCTCGCCGTGCGCCATCAAGGCAGCGAATACCAAAGCCTCATCCTCGCCCTCGACACCCAACGGCAACTCCTCTGGCTCGACGAACTCTTCCCCCGGGCACTCAATCTCGAACCTGGCGACGAACTGACCGTCAGCTACCACGAAAACGGCCGCCTGTTCGAATTCAGTGCCCCGGTGGTGGGCTGGAGTACGCCCCAGAGAAGCGGTGGGCTCGCCCTGCCCTTGCCCGAACAGTTCTATCTCGGCCCCCGACGCCGTTGGCCCCGCCTCGACGTCTTCGGCTGGTACCCGATCAGCGCCCGCCTCGGTGTACCCGGGCTCTCCCCCCTGTGCGGAGAAATCCTCAACCTGTCCGCGGGCGGTATACGACTCGGACTCACCGGCGACTGGCGGCCGTTCCTGCACCACCGGGACATACTCCCGCTGTGCGAATTCACCGTCGCCCCGGGGCTCAAGGTTCGCTGCCGGGTGCGCGTCTGCGCGTTCAATCTCAGTCAGCGGCCCTGGCGTCAGACCCGGGTCAGCCTGTCTTTTGTCGACTTGCCTTCCGATACCCAAAATGCCCTGGCGGCCTTTGTGACCAACCAACAGAGCCGTGCACTGGCCGCCGCCTGAACGCGTGAGAATTCACTCAACTTAACGTCCGTGCGGTCGATAACGCCAGTAGGAGGACTACCCTTAAAGGGGTAGTTTCATCTAACATCGGCCAACAAACGCCGACTAGAAGTGATCGCGGTAACCGCTGAGGACACTGTATGCGCAACAACGGCCCCGTAACCGGCCGCAATATTCCGGTGAAACCCGGCGATGAACTGGTTTCATCAACGGACACCAAAGGCACCATCCAGTTCTGCAATGACACCTTTCAGGAAATTTCGGGCTTTACCCGGGACGAGCTGATCGGCCAGCCGCACAATATGATTCGCCACCCCGAAATGCCCGAGGCAGTCTTCGGTGTGATGTGGGGCGCGCTGAAAAGCGGTCGGCCCTGGATGGGTATTGTCAAAAACCGGTGCAAGAGCGGCGATCACTACTGGGTGGATGCCTACGTCACCCCCCTCAAAGACCGCGGCCAGGTACAGGGTTACGAGTCGGTGCGGGTTCACCCGGACGCGGAGCGGGTTGCCCGGGCCGAGGCGAGCTATCGACGGATGCGTGCCGGCAAGCCGGCCTGTCCGCGCTGGTTGAGCCTGTGGCATGCGACTCGAACACCGGTTCAGATCGGCGGCATTGCATTGCTCGTGCTATTACTGGGCAGCTGGCTGCTGGGATTGCTGACCCCGACCGTGGCGCTTGCCGCCCTACTGGGGAGCGCGGTCATCGGTGGTGCTACCCAGGCACTACTGGTACAGCACCTCAGCGAAAGCCTGAGCCGAGCCCGCGCCATTATGCACGACCCGATCGCGGCCTATATTTACACCGGTCGCAGTGACGCTTTGGGTGAAATCGAGTTTGCGCAATTGGCGCTGCGGGCGCGCCTGCGCACTGCTCTGGGGCGCTTTGGCGAATCCGCCCGGGAGTTGCACGGCCACGCCGCGCAGGCGCAGGCGCAGGCAGCACAAACCCACCGGGGTATGGACGAACAGCAGCGGGAAACCACTCGGGTGGCCGTGGCCATGCAACAGATGGCCCAGGCGGTGCAGGAAGTGGCCAGCGGCGCCTCGGACACCTCCGTGGCCACCCAAAGTGCCCTTGGCGAAGTCCAGCGCGGCGGCACGGTCATCAATACCGCCAGCGGCGCGATCGGGGACCTGTCTCGGCAGGTGGACAACCTGGGGCAAGTACTGGAGCGTCTGACCGCCGACAGTGGCGAGATTGCCAAGGTGGTGGATGTCATTCGGGGTATTGCCGAACAGACCAACCTGCTGGC
>NZ_DFTP01000076.1:14482-16385 GCF_002381585.1 Marinimicrobium sp. UBA4209 | reverse complement strand
GCCGATGAGGTGCGCACCCTGGCTCAACGTACCCAGGACTCCACCGGGCACATTCGCAACATCATTGAGAAGCTCGGTGAAGCCACGGGGCAAGCTGGGGAGAGTATGGAGCAGTGTCTGAGTCTGGTCGATCGTAGCGTGGGCGAAATGGACAATGTACAGCAGGCGCTGTCGACCATTTCCGCCGCTGTGGAAAAAATCGATCAGATGTCACACCAGATTGCCTCCGCCGCCGAGGAGCAGTCGGCGACGGCCGTGGATATCGAACAGAACACCCAGCATATCAGCGACATTTCCGACCGCACCCAGAAAGAGGTCGCCGAGGCAGAAGCGCTCAACAAGGAAATGGAGCAGTTGTCAGAACGTCAGCTGAACCTGATTGTGCGTTTCGATTAACCGCCGTTTAGACGGGCACCGCGTCACTCATTGACGCGGGCCACCGGCTGGCGCAGGGTGACAAACTCTTCCGCCAGGGTCGGATGAATACCGATGGTGCGATCAAAGTCCGCTTTGGTCGCACCGGCGGTCATGGCCACACCCAGGCCCTGCATGATCTCACCCGCCTCAGGCCCCACCATGTGGCAACCCAGCACCCGGTCCGTATCCCGATCGACGATCAGTTTCACCAACGCCCGCTCGTCCAGATCCGGCAGGGTATATTGCATCGGGCGGAAGGCGCCCCGGTAAATATCCACGTGAACGCACTCCTTTCTGGCTTCTTCCTCGGTCAGACCGCAGCTTGCCATGGGCGGCTGACTGAACACCGCGGTGGGAATGTGCCGGTAGTCCACCCGCTCATTCATGCCGCCGAACAGGTTGCGGGCCAGGGCCATTCCCTGAGCCAGGGCAACCGGCGTCAGTTCATCGGGCCCGGTCACGTCGCCCAGTGCGTAGATGGACGGCTCGTCGGTCTGAAATTCCTCGTTCACCTGAATACGGCCCGCATCACTCAACCGCACCGCCGTGTTCTCCAACCCGAGCCCATCGGTTTTCGGCTTGCGCCCGGTAGCGTACATGACCTGCCCGACCGATAGCGTATTTCCCTGATCGGTATGAACCGTCAGCACATCGTCCGCGTTTTTCTCAATACGAGTGATGTCGGTGTTAAAGTGCAGGTGGATGCCTTTCTTGGGTAGCTCCTGCGCCAGATGCGTCCGCATATCCTCATCGAAACCACGCAGAAACAGCTCCCCGCGATAGCACAAGTGGGTTTCAACACCGAGGCCATTAAAAATCCCGGCAAACTCCACCGCGATATAACCACCGCCAACGATGACGATGCGCTCGGGAAGACTGTCCAGATAAAACGCTTCGTTGGAGCTAATGGCGTGCTCGACACCTGGCACTTCCGGCATCCAGGGCCAACCGCCCACAGCAATCAGGATGCGTTCGGCGGTGTAGGTATTGTCGCCTACGGCGACGGTGTGCCCGTCAACCAAGCTACCGGTGCCGTTGATGATTTCTACCCCAGCGGTGTTGAGCAGTTTGTCGTACACCTGATTGAGCCGTTCGATTTCGCGATCTTTGTTTGCACGCAGTTCCTGCCAATCAAACTTGATGGCCCCAGCGTGCCAGCCATAACCGGGGGCGGCGTGAAAGGTTTCTCGGTAGTGGGAAGCAAACACAAACAGTTTTTTGGGCACGCAACCGACATTGACGCAGGTACCACCAAGGTAGCGTTCTTCGATAATGCCCACTCTCGCCCCAAACTGCGCCGCAAACCGACTGGCCCGAACCCCACCGGACCCCGCGCCGATCACCAGCAAATCGTAATCGTATTGGCTCATTTTTGTCATTGCTCCTGTCGGTTTTCGTTCTCGAAACATTAGTCAACATTTAATCAATCGCAGCGTCACGACCGGTTCGGGAAGGGGGATACCTTTTCAAGACACGCCGTAAACCC
>NZ_DFTP01000076.1:5331-14429 GCF_002381585.1 Marinimicrobium sp. UBA4209 | reverse complement strand
TCCCTCCGCTTACGGTCTTGAAAAGGTATCCCCCTTCCCGACCCTCAGTGCCACATCCAAATCTTGGCGTAGGTTCTATTTCCCGAAACGTTACGTTGGCACTGCGGAGGCTGGGTAACCCCTTGCGAGACCGTCACCCGCCTGGACGGCGGGTGATGAGCCTACAGGGATGTATTCACGGCGTGTCTCGCAAGGGGTGACCCAGCCGCAGCACTCAATTCGAAGCGCTACGCTCGAAATACAAAGTCAAACCCAACTGGTTTTTTCTTCCCGCGAAAACGCCTCGTCCAAGGAAACCCGTAACTGATGCTCCACCCAACGAACCAGAGCATCCTGATGTTTGGCCTGCCAACGCCCCTGCTGAAGTCGTTTTGCCCAACCCAACAGTTGCACCTGCTCCTCTCTTGGCCAGGTACCCGCCTCAGAACGCAACACCACCGCACTGCGCTCCGCGTGCGGTTTCAACCACAACTGGCGGGTGAAGGTCAGCGCCCGCGCCATCACCACCAGCGGGAAATTGGGGTGCTTTACCGGCCCCATCACCTGCTTTTGACGGGCCAGCGGCAGCCAGCCCAAACGCTTGCCCGGCAACTCCCGGCTGGCCAACCAACCGCCTACCGAACCGATGACACCACCGGAAATCGCACCGGTCAACAGCGAGGCACCGCCCAGACCAGCGTCCACCGCCAAGCCGGTCGCCGCGCCCGCACTGCCGCTGACCCAGAGCAGATCCCGCTGCTTGAGGCCCCAGAGATACCAGGTTTCCGTATTCATCAACTGATCCGCGTCCAGCTCCCAACCGCTGTCCCGCTCCAGTTCGCTGGTGCGATGGCCCCAGGCTTCACGCAGATGACGGAAAAAATCGGTTTCGCGCTCATCCAGCGCGCGACGCAACTGTTCTTCGGCCCGCTGACGACCGATGGCGCCGGGTACCTGTACCGGCTGGCGCTCCACTAGCTGCTCCGCCCAGTAGGCGGCCAGGGCGTCGCTGACATCTGTCAGGCGCTGTTGATCGCGCGCGGCCAGCCCCTGAATGAGCCCCTGTATCGGGGCAGACCATTCCGGGGTCAGTTCCCCCACGGCGCGTAGCAACGCCTGGCGAGCCGGCAGCGTAGCGGTAAGCGGGTTGAAGACCCGCACCCATTGAAAAAATTGGCCAAGGGTTCGCTGCCAGGTCTCGGTTTGCGACTGGGGCGCCATGGGGTTGATCACCGCCAGCCTGGGCTGTCCGGTCCAGCGCAGGATTTCCATTTCCGCTTCGTCCATCGGCGAGGGCGCCTGGGCACCATCCACCACATA
The DNA here is from genome assembly GCF_002381585.1 of Marinimicrobium sp. UBA4209. Lineage (NCBI taxonomy): Bacteria > Pseudomonadati > Pseudomonadota > Gammaproteobacteria > Cellvibrionales > Cellvibrionaceae > Marinimicrobium > Marinimicrobium sp. UBA4209. The sequence goes on along the minus strand of NZ_DFTP01000076.1, from coordinate 13,130 downwards.
GAGAATACCCGCACCTTCCATGATCGGCCGGAGCAGAGCGACTTCATCGGGAAAGCGCTCCGTGTGTCCCGGTTCCGCCAGGAAGGCGCGCACCCGGTCTGGCCGTGCGCCGGGGCTGACCGGTTCACGCTCCAGCCAGGCCTGTACCTGACGCGCCCGCTGAAAACCCGGCGTATCGATCAAGGTCAGTAACACCCGGCCATCCAGCGAGAACTCGAACCGGTCCGCCCGGCGCGTGGTACCGGAAGCCGGGCTGATCCGCACGCTGTCGTTCTCGGTCAAAGTCGAGACGATCGAGGACTTGCCCCGATTGGGGTGGCCCACCACGCACAGCCTGGGCGTCGGGTGTGACGATCCGGATCGGCTCATTCGGTCACCCATTGCAGCTGATGCTCACCGGCGAACTGACGCCAACTGGCCAGGTGCCGCTCGGGTTGGGTCTGGGCATCCACCATGGCCCGAAGTCCCTGTCGAGCCACGCCGGCATTTCTTACTTGTGCGACCAGGTCGGCCAGCTCTCCCAAGGGGGAGCGATTGGCGGGCACTTGCCACAACACAGCGGAAGGTTGTTTGGCCAACAGGGCCTCCAACTGAAGTTCGTCGTCGGACCAGAGTTCGCCCCCCAGGGTCGGTTGACCCTGTTGGTGCCGTTCCCAGTTGATCACCAGGGCGCCATCCCAGGCACTCAGAGGCGAGGCGGCCACCGGGGCCAGCCTTGCACCGCCACCCTGGCTGGTCCCGCGGATGGCGGGCCCGGGAGATTGAGCTTTCAGTTGACGCAGGCGGATCACTCCGACCACAGCGAGCAGTGCCCGCGGCACCAGGTTGTAAAACAGCAGGCTGGCCATCAGAAACGGCCACCAGTCCCCTGCCCGCTCGGTGCCCGACGCCCGGGGGTCAATTCGCACATAGCGCGTCGCGTCCAACAAAGAGGCGTCCGGCACCGCCGCCGACCAGAACCACGCCCAGGGCATCGCCAACCACTGCAGCAAGCGCAGAGGGCTCTGATCGCCATCGAGCAAGGTGGAACTCCAGCCAAAGGCCAGATCGGTGAACAGGAGAAGCGTCAGGAACCCCAGGATCATGCCCAGCCCGAGCAGAAGCCAAAAGCTCTGCAGACCGATCAGCATTTGCCAGCGCTGGCCGGGCTTGGGATACCAGTGGAGGGTTTTATGGCCCCAGCGGAACAACCAGGGCCGGTCGCGCCCAAAGGCGGCGGCTCCGGCGGCCACCAGGGTGCCCAGGAGGGGAATTCCGGCCCACAGCCACCAGAGCCAGAGCACGTTAAGTCGGCCGCCCGGCGCGTAGCTCAGTGACGCGGCGGCAATCAGCCAGCCGATGATCACCGCAAGCGGCCAGAGCCAGAAAGGTAATTGCAGGCGGGCATCAGTGATGCCATTGGAGTGGGTCATTCCGTCCCCGGGTCAATCGAAAGATCAGGGGAGATTTAACCACATTCGGAGGGGCGCCCGCGAGCGTTAAGGCCCGCGAGCAGCGGTGCGGTCACCCGAGGGGGTAAGCGTCACACCTCGATATCGATTTTGCGCCGACGGCGCCGGTCACCGGAGCGCATATCCACCAGGGGCTTGATATCCCGGCGGCGGCGATCACCTCGACGGCGCTCACGAATGGGCGCCACGGGTGTGGTATCCAGCACCTGCTCGCTCACCGGCATGGTTTCGTCTTTGGCCCGCGTGGTGTTGATCTTGGTGCGGGCCGACGGTGGCAAGGTGCTGGTTGGGCCTATGTAGGTCATGGTGACCTCCGATTCAGTTCGGACCGTCAAAACGACGGCGCTTACCTCTCATATCGGTCTTGGACCCGAAATCTTGACTGGAAGTTCGTTATTTTGTAATCAAAGTCTCGCCGCTGTCAATTTATTGACTGCCGGACCGCTCTGGAGAAAACCAGCTCAGCTCGTGATGTAACTGCACCACCTCACCCACAATCAGCAGCGTCGGACCGTGCACATCGCTCTCGGCCACCCGCTGGGGCATGGTTTCCAGGGTCCCGATCAGTACCCGCTGATCCTGGGTCGTGCCCTTCTCCACCAGTGCCACCGGCGTCTGGGGTGACCGGCCATGGCGAATCAGAACCTGACAGATTTCCTCCAGCCCCACCAGGCTCATATAGAACACCAGCGTCTGTCCCGGCAACGCCAGCTCGGGCCAGGTCAGGTTCGGATTGTCGGTTTTCAGGTGACCGGTGATAAAGCGCACCGATTGGGAGTGATCGCGATGGGTGAGCGGAATACCGGCATAGGCCGCGCAGCCCGAGGCGGCGGTAATGCCCGGCACCACCTGAAAGGGAATCTGGTGCGCGGCCAGCAGATCAATCTCTTCGCCACCACGACCAAAGATGAACGGGTCGCCTCCCTTCAGGCGCAGCACCCGCTTGCCCTCCTGGGCGAGCTTGAGCAACAGTTCGTTGATGTTTTCCTGCGGCATGTGATGATCACTGCGCCGCTTGCCGACATAAATCCGGTCCGCGTCCCGACGGACCAGCTCCATCACCTCTGGTGACACCAGCCGGTCATAGAGCACCACATCAGCCTGCTGCATCAGGCGCAGGGCTTTCAGGGTCAGCAACTCCGGATCACCGGGACCACCGCCCACCAGATACACCTCGCCCTGGGTATCGACATAGTCCGGATTGGCCAGATCCTCGGCAATGGCTTTCTCCGCCTGCTCGTCCTGACCACTGAAAACCAGCTCGGCAATCGGGCCCTGCAAGACTTTCTCCCAGAACCGGCGCCGGTTTTCCTCACTGAACGACTGCTTCACCCGCTCCCGCCAGCGGCTGGCCAACTGGGCAAGGCGACCGTAGCTTTTGGGAATCAGGGTTCCCAGCTTGGCCCGAACCATCCGCGCCAACACAGGCGCCTCACCGCCGCTGGAAATGGCGATCACCAGGGGCGAACGATCGACAATCGCCGGGGTGATAAAACTGCAGAGCTTGGGGCTGTCCACCACGTTGGTGGGCAGATAGCGGGCCTGGGACTCTTCCGAGATACGCGCGTTAAGTTCGTTGTCATCCGTCGCAGAACAGACCAGCACCACATCGTTCAGATCGGTGGATTCGTACTCCCGGTAATGCAATTCACCACCGCCCTGCTCGGCCAGGTGTTTGAGCTCATCGGAAATCTCGGGGGCCACAATACACAGCCGCGCCCCGGCACGGGCCAACAATCGGCCTTTGCGGGTGGCAATGTCGCCGCCGCCGACCAGAAGGCAGCGGCGGTTTTTCAAATCCAGAAAGACGGGGAAATAATCCATGGGGTATCACCGAGGGTGGAGCGAAGTCGAGTGAGGTAACGGCGGATGCGGGCTGCGCCCTTATCCGCCCTACGCCAACTGCCGTGCTATTCGTAGGGCGGATAAGCGGTCTTGCCGCGCATCCGCCGTTACCGAAACTCCAGAGGCCAACTGTCGGATTACGCGCTTTGCGCTAATCCGACCTACAAGACACTCCGGTTTAAACCGGGGTGTTTACGCCCAGGCTTTTCAGTCCACCCATGTAGGGCTGCAAGACTTCCGGAATGGTGATGCTGCCATCTTCCTGCTGGTAGTTTTCCAGCACCGCCAATAGCGTGCGACCAATCGCCAGGCCGGAACCGTTCAGCGTATGCAGCAGCTCCGGCTTGCCGGTTTCCGGGTTGCGATAGCGGGCCTTCATGCGGCGCGCCTGGAAATCCCGGAAATTACTGCAGGATGAAATCTCCCGGTAGCGCTCCTGGGACGGCACCCACACCTCAATATCGTAAGTTTTCGCCGCCGAGAAACCAATATCGCCGCCGCACAAGATGACAGTGCGGTAAGGCAGACCCAGCTTCTGCAGAATTGCTTCGGCGTGGCCGGTCAATTTTTCCAGAGTCTCATCCGACTCTTCCGGGCGGACAAACTGCACCAGCTCCACCTTTTCAAACTGGTGCTGACGGATCAGGCCGCGAGTGTCTTTCCCGTGCGAGCCGGCTTCACTGCGGAAACAGGGCGTGTGGCTAACAAACTTCATGGGCAACTGGTCCGCTCCGTCGAGCAGCACGTTGCGCAGAATATTGGTCACCGGCACTTCCGCCGTGGGAATCAGGTAAAAACACCGCTCATCATCCAACTTGAACAGGTCTTCCTCAAACTTGGGCAACTGGCCGGTGCCGGTCAGCGAATCCGAGTTCACAATAAAGGGCACATTCACTTCCTCGTAACCGTGCTCCTCAATGTGGGTATCCAACATGAACTGCGCCAGGGCCCGATGCAGACGGGCAATGCCCGAGCGCAGCAACGCGAAGCGCGCACCGGTCAGCTTGCTCGCGGTATCAAAATCCAGCCCGCCCAGGCGCGCGCCCAGATCCACGTGATCGACAATCGGAAAACCGAACTCGCGCGGCGAACCCCAGCGGCGCACCTCAACGTTATCGTCTTCGCTTTTACCTTCGGGCACTTCATCGGCGGGAATATTGGGAATTCCACTCAACAGGTCATCCAACTCCGCCTGAATCTCATCCAACTCTGCTTCGGCTTTACCCAGGGCCTCTTTCAGCTCACTGACCTGGGCCAGCAGGGGCTCCACATCCTCACCCCGCTGCTTCGCCTGGCCAATCGATTTGGCGCTGGCATTGCGCTCCTTCTGCAGGTTCTCGGTCTTAACCTGCACCTCACGACGGCGCTCCTCCAACGACATCAGGCGCGCAACGTCCAACTCATAACCACGCTTCTTTAGCGCCTCGGCCACCGCTTCGGGATTGGTACGAACAAGTTTTGGATCCAGCATAAAAATGTCTTATTTAGTTCAGAAGGTTAAAAAATAGAGGTCCTGATCTGGGGAGCCGGTGGGGTTACCCCTTTTCAAGACACGCTGTGAATGCATCCCTGCACGCTCGACGTCGGCATCCATGCCTTCGACGGTCTTGAAAAGGGGTAACCCCACCGACTCAGTGCCACGCGATGAATACGCAGCTTCGTTTCACGGAGTTTCTTATCTCCAAACAACTTGATGGTTAGCTCCAGCAAGTTCGGGTATCAGCATCCGGGGCCGTCGTCGGCGGGAAGCCGACGCAGAGCTACAGGGATGTATTCATGCGTGCCCCGGATGCTGATAGCCGAACTTGCCATCGAACAGAGCTAGACACTAAAAAACCATACGAGCCACATACACCGACACAATAACGGCAGACAGACAGCTCAACAACGTGACCAGCGAATAAACCACCGCCACCGCCGGCGCCCCATTCTGCCAGAGCAACAAGGCATCCAACGAAAACGTCGAAAAGGTCGTCAACGCCCCCAGAAAACCCGTAATCACAAACGGCCGATACTCCGGCGCAACAAGCCCCTTATCGACAATCAACACAAAGGCCAGGCCCACAAGGAGACAACCGAGCACATTGGCCACCAGCGTTCCCAGCGGAAAGCGCGTACCCATCACCGGAAACAGCCAAGTCGTCAAACCAAACCGACCCATCGCCCCCAGAGCACCGCCCAAGGCCACGGCCAACCACTGCATCAATCGCTCTCCTGGCTATAACGCCGAATCGGACTCTTGGCATCCAGCTCGCGGAAATAGGCCAACTTCTCCCGAATCCGTTGCTCAAGCCCCCGCTCCACCGGCTCGTAATAGACTCGATCCGCCAACTCTGGCGGCAAATAACACTCACCCGCCGCGTAAGCACCGGGCTCATGGTGGGCGTACCGATACTCCGCCCCGTAATCCATGGACTTCATCAGCTTGGTAGGGGCGTTGCGCAGATGCACCGGCACCTCATAGCCCGGCTGCTCGCGCACCTCGGCCATCACCGTATTGAAGGCATTATACACAGCATTGCTTTTGGGTGCCGAGGCCATATAAACCACGGCCTGGGCGATGGCCAACTCACCCTCCGGACTGCCCAGGCGCTCCTGGGTATCCCAGGCCGCCAGCGCCAGGGGCAGCGCGCGCGGATCGGCATTGCCGATATCCTCACTGGCGATACGGACAATGCGCCGGGCGATATAGAGCGGATCGCAACCGCCATCGAGCATCCGGGCAAACCAGTACAGCGCGCCGTCCGGGGAGGAGCCCCGCACCGATTTATGCAAGGCGGAAATCTGCTCGTAAAACAGATCCCCGCCCTTATCAAACCGGCGGACATCGGCGGCCAACACCTCCTCCAGCACCGCCCGGTCGATCACTTTCTGACCGTCGCGCTCCTCCGCCAGATCCGAGGCAATCTCGAGCAGGTTCAGCGCCTTGCGCGCATCGCCATCTGCCGCCTTGGCCAGCGTGTCGAGCCACTCCGCCTCAATCCGGATGCCGTCGTTTCCGAGACCCCTCTCGGTATCCTCCAGCGCCTGGTGTAACACCTGGCGAATATGCTCAAACTCCAGTCCACGCAGCACATACACCCGGCAGCGGGACAACAGCGCGTTGTTCAGCTCAAACGAGGGGTTCTCGGTCGTCGCGCCAATAAAAATCAGCGTGCCGTCTTCCACATAAGGCAAAAACGCATCCTGCTGCGCCTTATTGAAACGGTGCACCTCATCGACAAACAGAATGGTTTTGCGCCCCCGGGCGGCCCGCTCCTGTTCGGCCACCTGCACCGCCGCACGAATATCCTTCACCCCCGCCAGCACGGCCGAAATGGTCTGAAAGCGCGCATCCGCCTGCTCAGCGAACAGTCGCGCCAGGGTGGTCTTACCCACCCCCGGCGGCCCCCACAGAATCATGGAGTGCAGATGACCGCGTTCAATAGCGTCGCGCAACGGCTTGCCGGGCGCAAGTAAATGCTCCTGCCCAATATAGTCCGCCAGGTTCCGCGGCCGCATCCGCGCCGCCAGGGGCTGATAAACCGGCTCGCTTTGAAACAGATCGCCCGCCATCAATCCACCAACACATCAACGCCGTCGGGAACCTCAAAGGTAAACCGGCCGTCATCGATGGACTCATTGCGTTTCAGATCGGACAGAGTAAACCGGGTGATCTGGTCCAGATTGTCATCCATCCGGATTTCCCGAAGCAGATCACCGTCAAACGTCAGAACCAGCGCCGCGAACAGACTGTCATCATCCTTCGGCTCCAGACGGAACGCATCCCAACCCTCATCCGTTTGCGTGTGGGTGATCTCAAACTGCTCATTCAGCGCGGTCAGCTCATCACTGAGAATCAGCGCCGGCGTATCCTGCAACTCCTCATCGAACTCACGCACCGTCACCTGCATCAGATCCGGATCGTACAGCCAGATGGACTCGTGATCCGACACCAGACGCTGCTCAAACGGCTCCCGCGTGTGCCAGTCAAACTTGCCCGGGCGAGCCATGGCGAAATCCCCCGAGCTCTCCTCCAGCACCTCGCCGTCCATATCGATCAAGACCTGAGTAAACTCGCCTTGCAGGCTGGTCATGGCGTCCAGGCGGGAGCGCAGCTCGGCGGTCGGGTCGGCATGGAGGGAGGCGCTCAGAAGGAGCAGGGTTGAGGTGATCAGAGCGTAGAGTCGGTTCATAAATAGTGGCTCGGTTGTTTGGTTGTGTTCTTTGGACCCCGGGGGGTGGTTGTAAAGTTCCGGTGGTTTTTTGGTGGATGACGCCCTTTGGGCTCCGATACGTCGGACCGATCCACCCTACGTCATTACCGCAGCATCTGGTATTGGGTCACGGCGGGTGCGCCTTCGGCTTACCCGCCCTACGCGACCTCAGGTGGAAGCTGGCACTGAGGCGAGAGAGGGGAATACCCCTCGGAGACTCTCGGAGGCATGGATGCCGACGAGAAGCCCCCATGGGCCGCTCATTGGCTCCTGCCATCGCGGCATTCGTGCATCCATGCACATCATG
>NZ_DFTP01000076.1:4680-5247 GCF_002381585.1 Marinimicrobium sp. UBA4209 | reverse complement strand
GGGGTATTCCCCTCTCTCGCCGGTCTCTCTCGAAACCACCATACGAAATCAGTTTTTGGGGACCAGGACCTCGCGGTTGCCGTTGTGGCCGGCTTCGGAGACCACGCCGGCGGCTTCCATGGTGTCGATCAGGCGGGCCGCGCGGTTGTAGCCGATGCGCAGCTTGCGCTGAACCCCTGAAATCGACGCCTTGCGTGAATCAATCACAAACGCCACCGCCTCATCGTAAAGGGCATCCCCCTCACCGGCATCACCGCCCTCTTCCCCTCCGGGCATACCCGGTACCGGAATCGAACTGGTCGTACTCTCATCCGTCACCCCATCAATATAATTCGGCTCACCGCGCTTCTTCCAATCCGCCACCACCTTGTGCACCTCATGATCATCAACAAAAGCGCCGTGAACACGCACCGGATTGCTCGTACCGGGAGGCAGATACAACATATCCCCGTGGCCCAGCAACTGCTCCGCCCCACCCTGATCCAGAATCGTGCGTGAATCAATCTTCGAGGACACCTGAAACGCAATCCGCGTCGGCACGTTCGCCTTGATCAGACCGGTGATCAC
>NZ_DFTP01000076.1:0-4626 GCF_002381585.1 Marinimicrobium sp. UBA4209 | reverse complement strand
CCGGTGATCACATCCACCGACGGGCGCTGGGTCGCCAGAATCAGATGGATACCCGCTGCCCGTGCCTTCTGGGCAATACGGGCAATCAACTGTTCCACCTTCTTGCCGACGATCATCATCATATCGGCAAACTCATCGATCACCACCACAATCGCCGGCAGGTGCTCCAGATCCGGCGCCGTGGCCTCCTCGGCCCCCGGCTCGTAGTTCTCTTCCGGTTTGAACAGCGGGTCTTTCAGCGGCTCTCCGGCCTTGCGGGCCTCATCCACCTTACGGTTATAGCCGGCCAGGTTGCGAACCCCCAGGGCGGCCATCAGCTTGTAACGCCGCTCCATTTCCCCGACGCACCAGCGCAGGCCGTTGGCGGCGTCTTTCATATCGGTAATGACCGGGGTCAACAGGTGCGGAATGCCCTCATAGACCGACAGCTCCAGCATCTTCGGGTCCACCAGCATCAGTCGTACTTCGTCCGGAGAGGATTTGTACAACAGGCTGAGCAGCATCACGTTCACGCCCACGGATTTCCCCGAGCCAGTGGTACCCGCCACCAGCAAGTGGGGCATTTTGGCCAGATCCGCCACGATGGGTTCGCCGGAGATATCGTGACCCAGGGCCATGGTGAGCACGGATTTGGCCTTGGCATACACATCCGAGGCCAACACTTCACTCAGGCGCACGATTTCCCGGTGCTCGTTGGGAATCTCAATCCCCACCACCGATTTGCCGGGAATCACTTCCACCACCCGCACGCTGATCACCGCCAGCGAACGGGCCAGGTCTTTGGCCAGATTGGTAATCCGGCTGGCCTTGACCCCGGGGGCGGGCTGAATCTCGAACCGGGTCACCACAGGCCCGGGCTGCACCGAGACCACCTCGACCTCGATCCCGAAGTCCTTGAGCTTCAGCTCTAGAAGACGGGACATGGCTTCCAGGGATTCTTTGGAGTAGGACTTGTCGCTGTGCTCGTCGGCCGGGTCCAGCAGATCAATCGAGGGCAGGTCACCCTCCGGAGGTGAACTGTCCTTGGTATCAAACAGCGAGGCCTGCCGGGCCGGCTTGGGCTGGGGTTTGGGCGGGGCCTTCTTGACCGGCTCGCTGATCGTGGGCGGCACCCGCTTGGCGGTTTTCTCAACCTGCTTGGCAACGGCTTCCCGACGCGTGCGCTGGGCCTCTTTCGCGGCTTTGCGCTCGGCCCGCTGGTGCTGCCAGTGCTGGAAGCCCGAGCGGATTTTATCGAGCAGTACTAAGGTCAAGCGCCCGGTTTCATCCATCAGTGCCAACCAGGACAGGTCCGTAAAGATGGTGATACCGAACAGGAAAATCGACAGCAGAATCAGGGTGCCACCGGTGTAGCTGAAGGCGCCTTCAACGGCCTCGGCCACCGAAGCGCCCATCAGACCACCATTGGAAAACGGCAGGCTTGCCCCATCGGGGTAGTGCATGCTGGCAATACCGGTACCCGCTACCATCACCAGGATCAGGCCCACCACCCGCAGCGAGATCAGCAACCAGTCAAACCCGGGCTGACGCTCCCGATCCCGAAATACCTGCCAGGCCCGGTAGGCCAGAAGTACCGGAAACAGGTAGGCCAGATAGCCAAACAGCGACAGGAACACATCGGCCAACCAGGCCCCGGCCGGGCCGCCGGCATTGCGAATGCGGCTGTTCTCGCCCGTGTGCGACCAGCCCGGGTCCCCGGCGTCATAGGTCACCAGTGCCAACATCAGGTACACACTGATGGCGGCCAGGCCGATCAGGGCGCCTTCTTTGACGATGCGCACCAGCACACTGTCGGCGGGCGCGGCGTCGTTACTGGCGGTGGAGGTTTGAGAACGCTTCAAACGGGTTAATCCTGTTGAGTTGTAAGAATGACGGCGGCTATTCTATCGGCCCGAACGGGGTTTGCAAAAGCGACCCGTTCATAGACTCGCCCCGGGCCCGAAGGGACCGATAATAGCGCAAAGCGATAAAACCGAGAGATTACCATTAAAGAAAGCAATACTTGGCATTGGTTCATACTATTTTGCGCCCCGAGAGCGATTCACTTATGATGAGCGCCTTCAAATTTCCCCCTCACTCTCAATTGACGTAAAGGACAGCAAATCATGAGCGAAGCACAGCATCATCGCCTGATTATCCTCGGTTCGGGTCCCGCCGGTTACACAGCGGCCATCTACGCGGCCCGCGCCAACCTGAACCCGGTGCTGATCACCGGTATGCAGCAGGGTGGGCAGTTGACCACCACCACCGACGTAGAGAATTGGCCGGGCGGTGTTTCCGACCTGCAAGGGCCGGATCTGATGGTGGAGATGCAACAGCACGCCGAGCGTTTTGACACTCAAATCATTTTCGATCACATCCACGAAACGGATCTGAGCGAGCGCCCTTACAAGCTGATCGGTAACGAAACCTACACCTGTGACGCCCTGATCATCGCCACCGGCGCCTCTGCCCAGTATATCGGCCTGCCCTCGGAAGAGGCGTTTATGGGCAAGGGCGTCAGCGCCTGCGCCACCTGTGACGGTTTCTTCTACCGCGATCAGAAAGTCGCTGTGGTCGGTGGTGGTAATACCGCCGTGGAAGAGGCCCTGTACCTGTCCAATATCGCCAGCGAAGTGACCCTGATTCACCGTCGCGACAAGCTGCGGGCCGAGAAGATTCTGCAGGACAAGCTGTTCGCCAAGGCCGAAAATGGCAACGTGAAGATCGTCTGGGACCACACCCTGGACGAAGTGCTGGGCGATGACAACGGCGTCACCGGCGCCCGTCTGCGCAGCATGCTCAACGAGAGCACCCAGGAAATCGACGTCCAGGGCGTATTTATCGCCATTGGCCACAAGCCCAACACCGATATCTTCGCCGGTCAGCTGGACATGAAAGACGGCTACATCAAGATCAAAAGCGGCCTGAATGGCAATGCCACCGCCACCAGTGTGCCCGGTGTGTTCGCCGCGGGCGACGTATCCGACCACGTCTACCGTCAGGCCATCACCTCGGCCGGTGCCGGCTGCATGGCGGCGCTGGACGCGGAAAAGTATCTGGACGACCTGTAACCGGGTCGCTCCCGACCTGTTCACCGGCCCTTCGGGGCCGGTTTGACACACTCATGATTACCCTTCCCTGGCTTGAGCCCGACACCCTGGACTTTCCGCCCACGACCGAAGCCCTGGATGAACCCAACGGGCTGCTCGCCGGTGGCGGCGACCTGTCTCCGGAACGACTGACGCGCGCCTACCGCCTGGGTATTTTTCCCTGGTACGAGGAGGGTCAACCCATTCTGTGGTGGACACCCGACCCTCGCGCCGTACTCTTTCCCGACCACCTGCACGTGTCCCGTTCCCTGCGTAAAACCCTCAAGCGAGGGACGTACTCGGTCACCTCGGACCAGGCCTTCGAGGCGGTCATGCGCGCCTGCGCCGCCCCCCGCGACGGCGCCTCCGGCACCTGGATTACCGATGACATGCTGGCCGCCTACACGCGCCTCCATCGCCAGGGAGTGGCGCACTCCATCGAAGTCTGGCAGGAAGAGCGCCTGGTGGGAGGGCTTTACGGCCTCGCCCTGGGCCGCGTCTTTTTCGGCGAGTCCATGTTCAGCCGGGCGGACAATGCCTCCAAGGTCGGCTTTGTCCACCTGGTCGCCCAACTCAAGGCGTGGCATTTTGAGCTCATCGACTGCCAGGTGGGCAGCGCACACCTGTTCAGCCTTGGGGCGGAGGAAATTTCCCGTGAAGCCTTCGAAAAAATCCTGCTAGACTATGCCTATCTGCCCTCGATCAGCGGTCCCTGGCACCTGAATCAGCCCGTGCTATAGACCGACGCCCAGAGATAGACTTCCCGACGGGAGGAGACACCATGACCGACCTGTCGAACCTCAAACTCTTCGCCACCCAGCCCCATCCCTGCAGTTATCTGGAGGGAGAGGAAGCCACCACCCTGTTTATCGACCCCAACGCGCCGGTGGACCAGGACCTGTACAGCCAACTGTCCCAAATTGGCTTCCGCCGCAGCGGCGCGCACCTGTACCGGCCGCACTGCGCCCAGTGCAGCGCCTGTGTGTCCTGTCGCATTCCGGTCGACCACTTCCGCCCCAACCGAAAGCAGCGCCGCTGCTGGCGGCGCAATGAGGACCTGACGCTGGCCATGGTGGAGCGGATTGATGCCGATGAGCACTACGAGCTGTATGCCCATTACATCAATACCCGCCACCGGGACGGGGATATGTATCCACCCTCACGAGCCCAGTACGAAGCGTTTTTAAGCCGGGCCTGGGGCGTGACTCAGTACCTTGAGGTGCGAAATGCTGAGGACCGACTGCTAGCGGTTGCGGTGTGCGACCGACTGGACGACGGGCTGTCGGCGGTGTACACCTTTTTTGACAGCCGGGAAGACCGCCGCAGCCTGGGGGTCTTTGGCATTCTGGCCCAGGTGGAACAGGCCAAGGCCCTGGGATTGCGATATGTGTACCTGGGGTATTGGATCAAGCAGTGTCGGAAGATGGATTACAAGACTCAGTATCGGCCGTTGGAGATGCTGGTCAATCGTCGCTGGATTAGGGTTAACTGACCAACTCTCTTACCTAGTAGATATGCGTGACGTCCGGTCCGCCGGTGAGGTATACCCTTCGGA
>NZ_DFTP01000075.1:20040-20160 GCF_002381585.1 Marinimicrobium sp. UBA4209 | reverse complement strand
ATTTCCCCGCGGTTGGCGATCAGGACGGTGTGAAACATGTGTGTTCTCCGTGTATCAGCGTATGGGTTCGGGGCGGATAGGGCGTTGCTCGGATGGCGCGTTCAATGTGGCTTCAACTTC
>NZ_DFTP01000075.1:18705-19965 GCF_002381585.1 Marinimicrobium sp. UBA4209 | reverse complement strand
CAATGAACGCGCGCCAGCCGCCCAGTTCGGTAATGTCCTGGGCGCCTTTCACGGCGGCGCCTTCGCAGATGAATCCCTTGACCTCGCGTCCGTCGTCGAGCGTCAGGGTTCCGATGCCCAAAGGTGCGGGTACCAGCGCCACAAAACTGCCGAACTGGTCGACCGGGATATCCCACAACTCAACAATGATGCTTGCGCCCTCATCGGCCCGGATCAGACCCGGTTTGGGCGGGATGGTGTCCGGTAGTGCGTACAGTCGATAGGTGGGTGCGGTATGGGTGCGTTCTACCAACCGGGCGTGACGCTCGGTGAGCTGATGATTCAGCGGCATACCGCTCAGGTGCGCGCCGACGACGGCCAGGCGAACGTGATCCTGCGGCGCTTTTGAAGGCGCGGTGGGAGCGGGTGATTGCAGGTCGGTTGCGCCCCGCTTCCAGGGCGCAATGGCTTCCCAGTGACGACCAAAATCCGTGAGGGCCCGGTCCTGCCAAGCGGGGGCAACAAGGGTGATTCCAAAGGGTAAACCGTCGGCGCGAATACCGGCGGGCAGGGCTAGCGCACTGCAGTTGGCCAGGTTCACAAAATTGGTCCAGGTGCCGAGCTGACTGTTCACGCCGACCGGGTCGGCCTCGACCTGAGCGATGGTGGGCAGGCGCGGTGCCGTGGGCACCAGTAGTGCATCGACCTCGGCCATGGCGGTCTGGATGGCACGCGCCAGATCGGCCCGGGCGTACTCCGCCCGATAGGCATCGGTGGCGGAGAAGTTCTGTGCCTGTTCAATGATGCCGCGCACCACCGGGTTCATTTCCTGGGCGTGCTCTGCCATGAATTCTGCGATGGCCGCATGGCGCTCGGCGACCCAGGGGCCGCCGTAGAGTAATTGCGCCAGCGTCTGCATGGGGGTGAAGTCCATGGGCACCAGCTCCACACCGTCCGCCTGCAGGGTTTTCAGGCTGGCCTCCCAGGCGCGTTGGGCTTCGGAATCACCAAACCAGTCGTGTCGATCGGGTACGCCAAAGCGGGGTCGGTTTGACCAGTAGCGGGCCGAGTGCGGCGGCTGGCGCGAATAACCATCGGCGGGATCGAATCCTTCCAGTACCGAGGCCACCGTATCGGCATCATCCACCGTCAACGCAAACACCGACACGCAGTCGAGGCTTTTACAGGCGGGCACCACGCCCTGAATACTGAATCGGCCCTTGGTGGGTTTCAGCCCGACAATGTTGTTGAACCCGGCGGGTACGCGCCCGGAGCCGGCGG
>NZ_DFTP01000075.1:18059-18624 GCF_002381585.1 Marinimicrobium sp. UBA4209 | reverse complement strand
GGAGCCGGCGGTATCGGTGCCGAGACTGAAGGGCACCAGGCCACGCGCGACGGCCACGGCCGAGCCCGAGCTGGAACCGCCGGACACATAGTCGGGATTGAAACTGTTGGGTACGGCCCCGTAGGGCGAACGGGTGCCCACCAGTCCGGTGGCGAACTGGTCCAGGTTGGTTTTGGCCAGAACAATGGCACCCGCCGCTTTGAGTCGGGCCACGGTGGTGGCGTCCCGCTCGGCGGTGTACGAATAGGCGGGACAGGCGGCCGTGGTGGGTAAACCGGCCACGTCGATATTGTCTTTGACCACAAAGGGTATGCCGAACAGGGGCTGTTCGCTGGGGGAGGTCAGGGTGGCGATCTGGGCGTTCAGTTCGGTTTGCGAAACAATATGAATCCAGGCGGGGTCATCGGCCGAGAGTGTATCGCGCAGCTCGCCAAGGGTGGTTTTGGGGTCCAGTTGCGCTTTGCCATAGGCGTGCTGCCATTCGCTCAACGTCCAGCCGGTGGGTAACGTCATCGGGGTTCCTCATCGTTAATCGCCAATCTTGTATGCAAGATGGTATTCAGCA
>NZ_DFTP01000075.1:17520-17967 GCF_002381585.1 Marinimicrobium sp. UBA4209 | reverse complement strand
GTATGCAAGATGGTATTCAGCAGAAACTGTGCCAGCGTTTGACCGGCGTTTAGCTCGGCCCCTAAACCGCTTTAGAATCAGTGGCTTAATGACGGTTGGGTGCTGCCGGAGCCGAGGGTGGTGCACCGGTGGAAGCGCGTTGGGTGCGCCCTGGTTGGGCAGCTTGGAGGATGGCTGGGCAATGCTGGTGCATCGCTCGGCCTGTCGGACGGGGCGGTTTGGTTTGTGCCGCGCCAGACACATGGGGTACATTGCGGAAGAATCGGGCCAAGGGTACAGAGGACCTGCTATGGCAATGAATTGGGAGCAACTGTTGTGTGCCGAGCGGCTCGGGCAGCGCCCGGCCAAAAGCGAAGAAGGGCGTTCACCCTTTTATTCGGATCACGACAAAATCGTTTTCTCCGGGGCGTTTCGGCGGCTCGCTCGCAAAACCCAGGTGCATCCGCT
>NZ_DFTP01000075.1:9823-17481 GCF_002381585.1 Marinimicrobium sp. UBA4209 | reverse complement strand
TGGCTTGTGTCGGGCGCACGCTGGGCATGCGTGTGGGCAATGCCCTGCAGGCCCGGGGGGAATTGCCGGGACCGTTACTCCCCACCGACATCGGCGATATCGTCCAATCGAGTTGTCTTGCCCACGATATCGGTAACCCGCCGTTCGGCCACACCGGCGAAGAGGCCATTCGAAACTGGTTTCAAAAAGAAGGGCGCGTGTACCTGGAGGGGTTGACCGAAGCCGAGCGAGATGATGTTCGACTGTTTGAGGGCAATGCTCAGAGTCTGCGAGTGCTGACCACGCTGGAGTACTACCAATACGAAGAAGGCATGCGCCTGACCTACGCGACCCTGGGCGCTTCCATCAAATACCCCTGGACGGCGACGCCCAGCGTCCAGAACCAACGCCCCAAAAATAACAAGTACGGAATCTTCCAGACTGAACTGGACTACTTTCACGAAATCGCTCAGCGCACCGGTCTGTTGCCGATCGGCGAGCACTGGTATTGCCGGCACCCCTTGGTGTACCTGATGGAGGCAGCGGACGACTTCTGTTACGGCATTTTGGACCTGGAGGATGGCCTGGAGATGGGCATTCTCAGTTGGCCGGAAATCTATGACATTCTGCGCCGGGTGATTCCTCCAGTGCAGATTCCCGAACTGGAACGCAATCTCAATAAGGTGGATGACGGACGCAAGCCGGCGATCTTGCGCGGCAAGGTGATTGAAGCCCTGATTGACTCCGGTACCGACGCCTTCATGGAGCATCGTGCAGATTTTCTGGCCGGGACTGTGAAGGGTGATCTGATTTCGCTGTGCGATGACAATGTCCGTACCGCCGTGCAGGCCGCCAAGGATCTGGCCAAGCAGCGCATTTTCAACCACGCCAAACGGGTCGAGCTGGAAATCGGTGCCTACAACACCATCGGCACCCTGCTGAGCACCCTGTGCGGGGCCGTTGATGCCCTACTGGGTGATCCGGATCAGGTCACCTACAAAGACAATCGGGTGCTGGCACTGATGGGCGACAACAACTTTCACCCCTCGGTGTTCGCCCAGGAAGGGCGTTATAAATACCAGGCCCTGATGGCCGTGATCGACTACATCAGTGGCATGACCGACAACTATGCCACCAACCTGGCCAAGCAATTCAATGGCATGGGCGAGGTCCGCTACTGAATGCAGCGCCTGAAGGAGCATCGCGACTGGCTGTTGATTCCCGTACTGATTGCCAGCCCGCTGTTTTTTATCGGCGGGCCGGACTGGCTCTCCGCGCCCGTCATTCGGGAAGCTTGGGAGCAGGGGCACTGGGTGTTCTTCGCCTGCCTGATGTTCTGGTGGCAGGGGCGTTGGCCGCTGCGGGCGCCCCATCAATGGCTGGCACTCACGTTGGTGGTCGTGGTGCTGAGCGCTCTGATCGAGGGCCTGCAGACTCTGGTGGATCGGCAGGCGAGTGGGAAGGATATTCTCCTGAACGTGGTCGGTACCTGGATGGGCCTTTTCTGGGGCCAGCCGGCGACCCGCTGGGTCTGGTCCGGTCGGGTTATCGCCACTGTGTTGGTGCTCTGGCAATTGCAGTCGGTGCTGGTGCTTGGCCTGGCCGAGTACCGGCAGCATCGCCAGTTTCCGGTTCTCGGTGATTTTGAATCCCGCTGGGATGTGCCTTTCTGGGAGGGCGATGTACAGCGTGTCCGCCAACCCGTGGCCCAGGGGGAGTACAGTCTGGCGGTGCGACTGATCAGTACCGACAAGAACCCCTACGCGGGCACGCATCTTAGCCGGCTGGTGGATGATTGGCGCGGTTATCAGGCGCTAAGCCTGTCCATTTTCAACCCCGGCGATGACACGCTGCGCATGACCCTGCGGATCAATGACGCCACCCATGATCGCAATGAAGGACTGTTTTCGGATCGGTACAACGGCCGGCTGGAGGTCGCTCCCGGCTGGAACCACTACCGCATTCCGCTGGAGGACATTGCCTCGGCGCCAGAAACCCGCAGGATGAATCTGGCCCGGATGATCCGTCTGCTACTCTTTACCTCAGGGGTGACCGAGCCCCGCTGGATCTATCTCGATAACCTGCGCCTGGAGCCCACGGAGTAGCGTCTCAATGACCCTGGATCAAACGCTGATTCTCTCAATCCTGGCCGCCAGTATTGGCCTGTTCCTGTGGGGACGCTGGCGGCATGACATGGTGGCTCTGGCGGCCTTGCTGGCCTGTGTGTTCACCGGGTTGATTCCGGGGCAGGACGCGTTTGCCGGCTTTGGCCACGGTGCGGTGATTACGGTTGCCTGTGTACTGGTTCTGAGCCGTGGATTGCAGTCCACCGGTGCGATAGATGTACTTGCCCAAAAGCTCTTGCCCAAAAATGCGGGCCTGGCCATTGGCGCCGCCATGCTGACAGCCCTGGGCGCGTTTCTGTCGGCCTTTATGAATAATGTCTGGGCGCTCGCGCTATTGATGCCGGTAGCGATTCAACTGGCCCGCAAGCAGGAGGTCCCCCCTGGCGTGGTACTGATGCCGCTGGCGTTCGGCACCATATTGGGGGGGATGACCACCCTGATCGGGACACCTCCCAACCTGATTGTGTCCGGCTTCCGCGCTGATCTCAGTGGTGAGCCGTTTCGCATGTTCGATTACAGCCCGGTCGGGGCCCTGGTCGCACTGACCGGTGTTGTGTTTATCACCGTCATCGGCTGGCGGCTTGTGCCCCGGCGCGAGCCGGCGGGGGTCGAAAGTTTTGAGACCGGCCATTACCTCACCGAAGTGCGGGTCACTGAGAAGAACAAGGTGGTCGGTAAACCGCTGCGCGAGGCCGAGGCGCTGCTCGATAATGATGAAGCACAGATCGTCGGGCTGGTGCGCAATGACCTGAGAGTCCAGGCGCCCAATCCGGCCCGCGTGCTGCGGGCCGGGGATATCCTGGTTCTCGAGGCGGAGCCTGAGGCGCTGTCAGCGGTGCTCTCCAGTCTGGGCCTGGCGCTGGAAGAGGACGTTGAGACCGAATCAGACGATGAGACGGAGCAAGCCTCAGCGCCGACGTCCGACGACGAAGAGAGTGAGAAAGAGTCGGGGGACGACAGTGGCAGTGCTCTCCAGGAATGGGCCGCATTGCCCGGTTCAACGTTGCTCGGGCGCAGTGCCAGCGACATCCGGCTGCGGACCCGCTTTGGTATCAACCTGTTGGCCGTTTCCCGTCAGGGCAAGCGCTCGGTCAAGCGCCTGCGCTCCATTCGGGTCAGGGCCGGGGACGTGTTGTTGCTGCAGGGCTCAAGCGATGCGATCAGTGCCTTTGGCAGGGAATTTGGTTGTATTCCGTTGGCCGAGCGCTCCATTGGTGTTCCCGATAAAGGCAAGGCCGCCCTGGGGGTGAGCATCATGGGGCTGGCCATTCTGGCCGCGGCCATTGGCTGGGTGCCCGCGGCGGTGGCCTTTGCCGCCGGGGTGCTTGGCTTTATGGTCAGCGGTGTTCTGCCGATGCGTTCGATGTACGAGGCTATCGACTGGCCGGTGATCGTGTTGCTGGCCGCCATGATTCCGGTTGCCGGGGTCATGGCCTCGACCGGCGCGGCGGATTTACTGGCACAAATCCTGTTGGAAAATGTCGCCGGCGGCAATGCCATCGTGGCGGTGGTGCTGTTGATGGTCATCACCATGACCCTGTCCGATTTCATGAACAATGCGGCTACAGCGGCGGTCATGTGCCAGATCGCTATCAGCAGTGCCGCCGTGCTCAGCGTCAACCCCGATACCCTGCTGATGGCAGTGGCAATCGGTGCCTCCTGCTCCTTTCTGACCCCCATCGGCCACCAGAACAACACCCTGATTCTCGGGCCGGGTGGTTTCCGCTTCGGGGATTATTGGCGGCTGGGCCTCCCCATGGAAATCATTGTGGTACTGGTGGGCACGCCGCTGCTGCTCTGGGTATGGCCACTGTGATGACCCTCAAGCCATAAGTCCATACCCGGAGCGTTGGTGCATCAGCCCTTCAGGCTTTTCATGTCGATCACAAACCGGTACTTCACATCGCCTTTTTTCATGCGTTCATAGGCGGTGTTGATGTCCTGAATGTTGATCATTTCCACATCGCAGGTGATGTTGTGCTCGGCGCAGAAATCCAGCACCTCCTGGGTTTCCGGGATACCGCCGATGATTGAGCCGGCCAGGGTCCGGCGTTTGCCGATCAGGGCGCCGGTGTGGATGCTCGGCTCGATGGTGTCGATCTGCCCCACCAGCACGTGGGTGCCATCCACGCCCAGGCAGTTAAGATAGGGTGTCAGGTCGTGCTGCACCGGAATGGTGTCCAGAAGAAAGTCATACTGCCCTTCAGCCGCCGCCATCTGTTGCTCGTCCGTGGATACCACCACATGGTCGGCCCCCTGTTGTTTGGCCTCGCCGACCTTGCTCTCGGAGCGGGTGAAAATGGTCACTTCGGCGCCCAGCGCTTTGGCAAATTTGACGCCCATATGCCCCAGGCCTCCCATGCCGAGCACGCCCACTTTGTCTCCGGCCTTGACACCAAAGTGCTTCAGAGGCGAGTAAGTGGTAATGCCCGCGCACAGAATCGGGGCGGCTGCGGCGGGGTCCAGCGCTTCCGGCAGGCGCAGCACAAAGCGGTCACTGACCACCACGTGGTCTGAGTAGCCTCCGTAGGTCACGCTGCCATCGTGTCGGTCTTTACCGTTGTAAGTGCCCACCATGCCTTCCTGACAGTATTGCTCCAGACCCGCGTTGCAGGCGGTGCACGTGCGGCAGGAATCCACCATGCAGCCGACACCCACGGCATCGCCCACCTTGAAGCCAGTGACTTGATCGCCCACTGCGGTCACCCGCCCAATGATTTCGTGGCCGGGCACTACGGGGTAAATGCTCGCGCCCCAATCGTTCTCGGCGAAGTGGATGTCGGTGTGGCAAACGCCACAGTAGTCAATATCGATTCGTACGTCGTCCGGACGCAGCTCGCGCCGCTGAAAGTCAAAAGGGGTCATGCCCGAGGTTTCGGACTGAGCGGCGTAGGCTTTGGCTTCCGTCATACATCATCTCCGGGTGGTGAATTGTGTGAATGGGGTGGTGTTACCTGATTGATGGCGCCATACTAGGGACCTGTTTTGCGGTATTACAAGGTTTATGACACCTCCTCACGAGCGTCAGGCTCGCTCTCAAGCCAATTCAGGCTTCTTACAGCGTCGTTTTCACCGCTGCGGCCCTCAGTCGCGGGCCAATGACGGCGCGGCTGATGAACCCACCTTCCTGGATATTCGTCGCCGGTTCGGGTTTCGATCAATCAGCCTGGGTCGGTGGGTCACCGAGGCGGAGAAACAGCGCGCGGCCGGGCTGTTTTACGACGCTCTGTGCGATTTGATGGCTATACTCAAAGGGCCGGAAGGGCTGATTTCGCTGCGTGGCACCCTGGCGCTGCAATACGGGCAGGGCGGTCAGCGGGGCGTGGCGGCTCACTATGAGCCCGCGACCCACACCTTTGCCCTGGCCAAGAACGCCGGGCCGGGCAGCATTGCCCACGAATGGTTTCACGCCTTTGACCACTATATTTGCGACAAGGCGTTTGCGCCGGTTCCGGGTGCGAGCTTCGGGTCCAAGGCCTGGCTGGCGAATGCCGCCGGGCTCAGTCATCCGTTGAACGACCGGTTGCGTAACTGTTACCACACTGTGCTATTGAATGAAGCTGGCACCGCTCCCAGCGAGCTGTTCGAGCGCTCTGCCGAGCAGGACAAGCGAATGGGAACGGTGTATTACGCGCTGCCCGAAGAGCTTTGTGCCCGGGCGTTTGAGGCTTACGTGCAGGACGCACCGATCAAAAACAGCTTCCTGGTCACGGGCACCCGGCAGACCGATGAGGCCCGGTTGGGGCTCTACCCTCAAGGCCAGCAACGCGCGCGGGTAAACGCCGCGTTTCAGGACTATTTCACCCATCTTGGGCAGGCGCTCTACCAGTCTGCCGAGGCATAACATCACGCGCTGACCCAGCGCCAAAGGAGACGGAAACGTGAACAACAAATCGCTGAATGAACTGAAAGAACGCTATGTGGCGGCCGGCGCGGCCAGCCCCAATCCGAACTTTGCCGACCATGCACTGAATGCGGAACTGTGGGATGCCGATGGCAAACGCTTTATCGACTTTGCGGGCGGTATCGGTGTGCTCAACATTGGCCACCGCCACCCGGCCGTGGTGGATGCGGTCAAAGGCCAGTTGGACAAACTGATGCACACCTGTCAGACCGTGATGCCATATGAAGGCTACGTGAACGTTGCGCAGAAGCTGAGTGAACACACCCCGGTACGGGGCCACGCCAAAGTGATGCTGGCCAACTCCGGCGCCGAAGCGCTGGAAAACGCCGTCAAAATTGCCCGGGCGGCTACTGGTCGCACCAACGTGATCTGCTTTGATGGTGGCTATCACGGCCGCACATTCATGACCATGGCCATGAACGGCAAGGTCAATCCCTATCAGGGCGACTTCGGTCCTATGCCGGGCATGGTATTCCGCGCACCTTTCCCGGTGCCGTACCACGGCATGAGCGAAGAGCAGGCGCTGCGCGGCCTGGAAATGACTCTGAAAACCGATTCCAGTCCCGAACAGACGGCGGCGATCTTTATCGAGCCGGTGCTTGGTGAGGGCGGTTTTTACGCGGCACCACCGAGTTTCCTGAAAGCCGTGCGCAAGATCTGTGATGAGCACGGCATCCTGTTGGTGGTGGACGAGGTGCAGAGCGGTTTTGGTCGCACCGGCAAACTGTTTGCCATCGAACACAGCGGTGTGGAGCCGGACATGATGACCATGGCCAAGAGCATGGCCGATGGCATGCCCATTTCCGCCGTGGTCGGTACCGACACCATCATGGACAGCTCCGGCCCCAACTCCCTCGGCGGCACCTACACCGGTAACCCCCTGGCCTGCGCCGCGGTAATGGCGGTATTCGATGTTTTCGAAAAGGAAGACATTCTGGGTAAAAGTCAGCGGTTGGGCGACACTCTTGCCGCCCGTTTCGCGCAGTGGGAGCAGAAGTTCCCGAATGTGGACAACGGCCGTAACCTGGGCGCCATGGCCGCTTTTGAGCTGGTGGACAGCAAAGAGAGCCGCAAGCCCCGTCCGGATCTGGCGGCGGAGCTGCTGAAGAAGACCAAGGAGAAGGGCCTGATTTTGCTCAGCTGCGGTATGCACGGCAATGCCATCCGCTTCCTGATGCCGGTCACCATTGAAGATGAGGTGCTGGAAGAGGGATTGGCGATTGTGGAATCGGCACTGGCGGAGCTCTCTGCCTAAAGACCGGGGTTTTCCCCAAACCCCCGCTCCCGGAGTGCTATGCTTAGTGCACTTGCATAGACCCGGGAGCGACTATGTCTGATCTGATCCTTGCCATTGACCAGGGCACTACCAGCAGCCGCGCCATTGTGTTCGCCCCGGATGGGCGCATGGTGGCCAAGGCCCAGCAGGAATTTTCCCAGCACTTCCCCGACGACGGCTGGGTGGAGCACAATCCGGAAGAAATCTGGAAGGTCACCACTCAGGTCTGCCGCGACGCGCTCGACCAACTCTCCGGCGATCAGCGCGTGCTGGGCATTGGTATCACCAATCAACGGGAAACCACCGTGGTGTGGGATAAAACCACGGGTACGCCGACCTATCCCGCCATTGTCTGGCAGGACCGCCGCACCGC
>NZ_DFTP01000075.1:882-9774 GCF_002381585.1 Marinimicrobium sp. UBA4209 | reverse complement strand
GTCTGGCAGGACCGCCGCACCGCTGATCACTGTCGCAGGCTCGCCCGCGATGGGCTGGAGGATGACACCCGAGCGCGCACCGGGCTGCTACTTGATCCCTATTTCTCCGCCACCAAAATCGCCTGGATTCTGGATAACGTGGAAGATGCCCGCGCCAAAGCCGAGCGCGGTGACCTGCTGTTCGGCACCATGGATACCTGGCTGATCTGGAAGTTTACCGGCGGCAAAGTCCACGCTACCGATGCCACCAACGCCTCCCGTACCCTGCTCTACAACATCAACGACCAGTGTTGGGACCCGGTGCTGTTGGAGCGGTTCGGCATTCCCGAGGCCATGTTGCCCGAGGTGCTCGATTGCGCCGCCGACTTCGGAACCGCGCTGGAGGGGCTCGATGGGGTGGAGTTACCCATTGCCGGGGTGGCAGGCGACCAACAGGCGGCGGTGGTCGGCCAGGCCTGCTTCGAGCCGGGGATGATCAAGAGCACCTACGGTACCGGTTGTTTCGCCCTGATGAACATTGGTGAGACCCCGCGCCTGTCCCAACATCGNNNNCTGCTGACCACCATCGCCTACCGGTTTGACGGCAAGCCCGTATACGCGCTGGAAGGCGCGATTTTTGTTGCCGGTGCGGCGGTGCAGTGGCTGAGAGATAAATTGGGCATTATCCAAAGCGCCGAGGAAACTGAAGCCCTGGCGGAGAGCCTGAGTTCCAACCGGGGTGTGTATCTGGTGCCGGCTTTCACCGGGCTGGGGGCGCCGCACTGGGAGCCGGACGCCCGCGCGTTGATCTGCGGCCTGACCCGCGACAGTGGCCGCGCCGAGCTGGCACGCGCGGCACTGGAAGCGGTGTGTTATCAGACCCGGGATCTGTTCAAAGCCATGGAAGACGATGCCGGTGAGCGGCCCGAAACCCTGCGGGTGGACGGCGGCATGGTAGCCAATAATTGGCTGCTACAGGCTCTGGCCGACATTGTGCACGTTCCGGTGGAGCGTCCGGACATCATCGAAACCACGGCGCTCGGGGCCGCTCGTCTGGCCGGGTTACAGCTCGGCCTGTTCGGGGATCTGAACGATCTGGCTCAGCACTGGACCCTGGACCGACGCTGCGAACCCCAACTGGGCGATCAGGAGCGTGATGCAATGCTCAAAGGCTGGCAGGCAGCCATCGAGCGTGCGCGGAACGGGTGAGTCGACTCAGGTTCCGTCTCGAAAATGCGCCGAAATACTCATTTTGTGGAATCTTATTAAGCGAGTACGAAAACTGCTAGCCAGTTCAAAACCGTGATGAGGTGCCGATCCACATGAGCGTTGGGTTCCCTCGAGTGATGGTCGGGTTATTAGCCGGCCTGTTCCGCGTGTAAAGAAACCCGGCGTTGCCATCGAGGGGCTAATGCCATTACGTTATGATTGGTGGCATTTTTTATATGAATAATTAAATCTCTCGCGCGTAACGGCAAGTGATCGACTCTTGTCTGGGCGTTTGACTGTGGAAATATTGGACAATAAAAGATTGAGGTGCCAGAATCTAAAATCACTGTTGATCTCCTGGAATTGGCCAAAGGAAAATGTCATGCGCTCCTCGTTCAACGCTTTGCTGCTCATACTATTGTCATCCCTGATGTTTTTTCTGGTCTCTTGTGGCGGAAGCAGTGGAGGAGGTGGTAATGATCTCGGCGGGAATAACGGCGGTGAAGACGAACCCGAGGATCCGGTCGATATCAATACTGAGTTTGGGTATTTGATAGACGCCGCCGTTGAAGGGCTGAGGTATGAAGCAGGAGAAGTTTTTGGTTTTACGGACAGCAGCGGTCGATTCCGGTTTATTCCCCATGAGCCGGTAGCATTCTCATATGCGGGAATGTCGTTGGGAACAGTAACTTTGAATGAGGCTGACAGTGTTGTTACCCCGGCTGAATTGCGGGGCGTCAGTAGGGATGAAGCACCGTCAGATGTCACCACAGTAAACCTGCTTCGCCTGCTTCAGACCCTGGACTCTGACAGTGACCCAAGTAATGGCATCCGTTTACTGGAGGCTCAAATGCTGGGAGACTTCGGTCTGGAGCAATTTCTGAGCGCAGTGGAGCTGGATGACGTCAATTTTGATGCACAGCTGCAGTCCGCATTGAATGAGTTTGAAGGAGAGACTGGTACCAGCCTTACCCTGGTTTCCAGAGAAGACGCACTAGCTCATTTCGATATCAGTCTGGAATTGTTGGCGGTACCGGAGACTTTTATAGAGTACTCTGGAGCGGATCAATGGTCTTGGGATATACACACCAACTCATTCGGAGAGTGGGCAGCTCGAGTTCGCTTCGATGCGGATGGTTCTGGTTTGATGGAAGAGTTTTCCGATTGTGCTGAGGGGAGTGGTGATGCCGACTCATGGGTGGCAAATTACGCCCGAGCATCTGCGATCTGCAACCAGCGCCACGCCGAGGAAATTACCTGGTCTCTGAATGGTAATGTACTTGAAATCAGCACAGACTCCTTTACAGATACATGCAAGATATTGTCGGGAACGGTGCACCGTGCCAAAGGAAGTTGTCTTACGTACCGAGGTGAGGGGCGATATGCTACCGAGACTCAATACTTTGTGCGAACAGAAGTGAACGGGTTTTATCCCAAGTTGATCTCTGAAAGATTCTACGAGTTTAATCGCCAGGGTGTGCATAACCGGGGCGACTACAGCTTGCTGACTTACCGTGAAGATGGCACGGCTGACTATCGTATCCCGAGGGCAGGGACGGATGAAACGGGAAGTTTTGATTGGTCGATCGCCAATGACCGGCAAGCCATAGTCTATAGTGCTACGGACAACCCCGACGAGCAGACCAACTTTGTCCGTTACCTCGCAGGTGCGTATGACGTTGATGTGGACGCTAGTCGTCGAATCATGATTCCCAATTACGCGCCGGTCCGAATGAGCTCGGGTTGGGCTTACCGCTACAGTGCGAGCGATGGTCGCCTGCTTACCTCGAGCACTCAAGATCCGGATTCGGTGTGGCGCTGTCAGAACTCGACGACAGGTGAGCTTTGTTATCTCGTCGGTGGCACCGACTATGCCTGTCAGGCGATTCATAATTTTCCGACAAGACGTGGCGACTCCGTATACTGGATGCACTGCGGCGTTCTGGTAGGCGATGCTCCATCGTCTTTTCAAATCTGGCGGTTACAAGGCGGCAGTTAAGGTTTAATCTTTAGTGGGTGCGTCTCTGAAGCGGCCAGGAAGAAAGCAGTTGCCATGAAGATAGGTGATGCTAATCTGGCCTCTCCTCGGGATTTTTGGGGCGACACAGGCTCTGAAAGGTTTTGGGTGGGCAGCCGTACTCTTCTTTGAACAACTTGTTGAAATAGGAGACGTTGTTATAACCCACGCAGTACGCCACTTGGGAAATGTTGGCGCCAGAGTTCTCTGACAACAGGCGTGCAGCCTCGGTCAATCGAAGCCGCTTCAGGTAAGCGGTAAAGGTCAGGCCCAACTCTTCTTTCAGAATTTCGTTGACCTTGGTGCGGTTGATGCCAAGTGTTACGGCGGTGGAGTCCAGTGTCAGCTCGGAGTTGGCGTACTCCGTGGCGATATGCCGCAGAAGGGCACTTTTGTCTTTGTCTTTCTGAGGTTCGATGGAGAGCTTCTTGTAGGCAATCAGAGGTTGATCCCGCTTTATTTTTTCTTTCAAGACGGCGGTTTTTACCGAGATGTACGCGCGGGTTACCCATGCGAGGAAGAGCGCCCACAGGGCCAGGCTGACGCCCACACTGGCGTATAGATAACCGGGCCGGCTGCCAATCAGGTTCAGCTCGTCGATGCGGACCTGAGACAGAACATCGACAGGACTTTGTAGGGAGTTGATGAATGCCAGACCCATGGTTTTGTCCTGGCGGTAACCTCGCTCGCTAAGCTCAAGACCATAGCGATCCAGCCACCAGTCAGGCGTGATCAGCTCTTTCAGTTCCAGGGTTACGGTTTCCCAGCGGTTATCGCAGGAAAATGCGGTGGACGAGACTCGTCGGGTATCTTGGTGAAGCGGATCGGTGACCTGGTCGTCATAGCTGAACAACGCAAACAGCAGGACGTTGCGCGGCGCGCACAGCACGCGGAACGAGATGCTGTGATAACCGGTCAGATCCACCATGTGATGGGCCTGCTCCGGCTTGATGAAGTACAGGGAGAAATGGGTGTACGGAAATGACTCCTCAGGATCCAGCATAAACTCGTAGTCAAGTGTGCCAGCCTTACTCTTGATCGATAGCCAGGTGTCTCCAGTGGGGTTGCGGGGTTCTATCGCCGGTGCCCACAGGTACCCGTCGTCATCGGCTGGGAAGAGTGAGGTATTCAGTTGCGACTTGGCATAGCCGCTATAGATGATTGTCGCAGTGGCCGCCAGCAGCACCAGAAAGGCTGCCATGGATCGCCGGTAAAACGTCAGCATGGTCGAGTCATTTTATGAGTTTTTGGTCGAATCTGGTCTATTGTACTATAAGTTATCGGTCTATTGCTCGTCCTCGATCATCTCCCGCTGACGGCGGTACTCCTCATACTCTCCGGTAATCTCGGACAGGCAGCGCTCTCGTTGCCCACTCGGCATCTGATTGCACTCGTTGATCTGCCCCTGGCGAATACCGTCATACACGCCGCGCTCGGTGAAGGTGCAGTCTGCAAGGCCCAGCGCAAGCAAGGTCATCCCGGCGATCTTGAAAAGCCTGATGGATATCACAAAGCATTTCCTCTCGGTCTGTTCGTTGCTGGATAAAACTCACCGATTTTTCACCCGCATTGTGCACAATTTATTGGTAGAGCGCATAAGGTGAAGGTTCCGCACAGTTTCTGTGGAGCTCATCACGATATTGCATCGTGTTTTTAACTAGCATTGACGAAGCTGCCGTGCGTTTTGGCTTGCCCGTCACGTTCCTCAGGAGGAATGCACCATGCCAATAATAGTCCGTCTGTGCCTTTGCCTGTTGGCCGTCCCCGCCCTGGTCTACGCCGGATCGCCCCAAAGTGACGGAAGCGTGTCGGGCGATCAATTTGATTGCCTGATCAATCCGGCCGTCAGCGGGCTGGTGTCGTGTTTGCCGCCCGAAGATCATACCGCCCAAGGCTACCGCTGGGATATGGGCGATGGCGCTGTGTATAACAGCGATGGCACCGAACCCTATATCTATCACACCTACAGTGAGCCCGGTGAGTATACCGTGACGCTGACGATCAACCGAGGCCAAGCCAGCGCCCATTCGGAGACTGTGCTGTCCATACCGGAGCCGCTGGACGACGATATTTCACGTCAGCTGGCCAGAGGCCACCTCCGGTAAACGAGTCAGGACTGATTCGCCCACTTGGAGCGCTCACCTTTCTAGTAATAGATACATCTCAGAGGCGGCCAACAGAAAGGCGCCCACGCCAAAATTGGCAGTGGATTCGGCGTCGACAACCTGGCCGGGTATGGCTCGCTCACCAATGGGCTGAATATAGCCGATCTTGCCACTCCCCTGCAGCGCTGTTTCGCTCAGGTACTGCCACGCGTTCAGGGCGACAGGCAAGTAAGTATTTCGATCGAGTAGGCCATTGTTTATGCCCCACAGGTAGCCGTAGGTAAAAAAGGCCGTGCCGCTGGTTTCATACCCGGGAGCGTGCTCCGGGTCGAGCAGGCTGCGCGTCCAGTAGCCACCGGGCTGCTGCGCATCGGCCAGGGTGGCGGCCATTTTCTGATAATCCGCCAGGTATTCATCCCGATGCCTATGGTCCTCGGGCAGGTCCGCCAGCACCTTGGCCAGACCGGCAAAGATCCAGCCATCGCCCCGGGCCCAGAAATCCTTGTGACCATTCAGGCTCTTATGCTCAGGGTAAACGTACTTGGCATCGCGAAAGAACAGGCCGGTTTCTTCGTCGTACATGATGCTTTTGGCGTAGGTGTAGTATTCGTGCAGCTTTTCAAGGTACAGGTCGTCGCCAGTGACCTGATAGAGCTTGGTCATGACCGGCATCACCATGTACAGGCCATCGGCCCACCACCAGTAGTCATCCGCATCGGTGGCCATCTGGTATTCCATCACCTCCAGCGCCCGCGCAATTTTTTCGCGATCTCCGGTGATTTCATAAAGGTCGATATAGGTCTGAAAGCAGATCTGCCAATCACCAAATAGTACAAACTCGTCGGTTTCCCCGTAGCTGTATTTCCACTCTGAAGGCTGGTTTGATTTCGCGCCCATCCACTCGTTTCGCTCGCCCCAGCGCAGGGAATAATCAAGGTAGTCCTGGTCGCCCGTTACGAAATAGGCTTCCATGTTGCCGGTGTGGTAAGCCGCGTGTTCCCAGAAAGCCCAGCCGGGTTCCGGATGCTCTGACTGCCAGTAATCATTGGCGCGGGTCAGTTGTTCCCGTACGACCTCGGCGTCCGGTAGCGCATGGGTAGACTGGTTGCTGCCGGTGGTGCAAGCGTTAAGGAAAAACAGTACGACGAGTACAATCAGCCGATTGCGATGTAGGAGTGTGTTCATGCGATATCCATTCTGGTTGATCAGTGGTTGTAATGTCTGATTATATTGATTACGCTCATCTTAATTGTATTACAAAAAGGACGCAAATAATGATTGGTACACCTGGTGCGCTCGCCATCGTCGCTCTGTTGATTAAGTTGGGTTCAATTGTAGGGCTTGCTGTTGCCGTAGTAATGGCAGTGCGAGCTTTACGCAAAAGCGCTCGTGAGCAGGCGAGAATTGCGGATCAGCTAGAGGAAATTCAGCGCGAACTGAAGAGATAGCTACCTCCCTTCAGGTTCGCGGCTTGAATAACGCTACGCTGGCGCTTGAAGATGTTCTTTGGCAAAGGTAATAATTATTCACTCTTTGATTGAATAATCGATCACAAATACATCCTCCAGGATGTCGAGCTCCTCCATCAGCGCCACAAACTTTTTGTGCTCTGGGTGCGGCAGGTACTCGTCTCTGGCTTCTGCGTCGTCGAAGGTGACAACATAAACGTGGGTGAACCCTTTGTTCAAGCCTTCCGGACTGTTATTGACGCCGTCTTCATAGGAGGCGATTCCGGGAATTTCGTTCTGTAAAGCGCGGAAGGCATTGGTTACCTGATTGATATCACTCTCGGCTGCCCCTTCTTTATATTTGAAGGCAACAATATGCCGCACTGGGTCCTCGGTGGCATGAGCTGTGCTCACCGCGGCCAGCGTGGAGAAAATGGCGAAAGCGAGAATCCGGACGTTCTTTGTCATGGTGTTGACCTTTTTGTTGGGGGCATCATTTCTGGCCAGACCTAAGGTAGATCTGCCAATTTATCATATAAATTAATGATGACATCCCAGGCGAAGCCACGCAAGCCCATCAGGTAGCCCGGCCACCACTCCACCGCATCAGGTTCAGAAATTCGCGACGCGTCTTGGGACCATTGGTGCGGTAGTGGGGATCCGGGTGCTCGCGGTAGTGGGCTCGGGCCAGAGAGATGTTGTCTTTGCCGACCAGCTGGCGGATCAGTGACTCGTCAATCTCGTAGGGCACGAGGGCATTGAGGCCAAAGATCTTGCGCTTGATCTCTGGTGTCAGCCCCTGGTAGCCGTGTTTTTCCCGTACTGCTTCGGCAATCTGGAAAGTCCGGAACGCCTGAATCTGGTCCTGGGGCGAGCCGTACCAGATAGAGTCGGTGCCCCAGAGCACATTGTCCTCCCCCAGGTATTTGATCAACTTGCCCAGAGTATGCGCGGCGGAGTCGGGGTCGCGCATCAGAAACCGCCAAGTTGACCCCAGTTCCGCGTAAACATTGGAGTGTCGGCCAAGGTCGTTCTCGACCACCGTCTTGATCAGGGAGTCGACGCCTTCGTTCCGGCTAGGATCATAGGGCCCCTCGGCCTGCCCGGGCACAAACCCTGAGTGATAGACCAGAAACTTCAGATCGGGATAGCGCTTGGCGACCCGGCCAATGTCGTCGCAGAGGGAGTGCTCATAGGACTGGGGTCCGAAAGGAATGCCCTTGTGAATGACGATGATCTTCACGCCCAGCTTGCGCGCTTTCTCCAGAAAGGGAATACCGGTGTCGTCATCATCCAGCCAGTAGCCCTTGCCGTCCGGTCCCCACTGGGTATAGGTCTTCCAGGCGACCACGCCGAATTCCTCCTTCAGTCGGTCCATGTCCTCCAGGTCGCCGTCCTGATTCGGATTGACCCGCCCGTGCAGAAACAGGCGGTGACGGTTGTCTTTCATCTGATTGACAATCGATCGCGCGGCGGACGCTTCCTCAATGGTGAGTGGCTCCTCGTCCCGCTTCGAGGGCACGAAGGAAAGCACCATCAGGTCGGTGTCGGAATCCATGAACACATCCTGGATAAACGCATCCGGGCCCAGGCACTGCAGATAAGAGCGGTCCTCCTTGCCGGTGGCCAGGGCGCAGCCGGCCTGTTCCATGCCGGACAGGGGTCGAGCATCCTCCGGTATCTTGTCCAGCCAGGCCCCAGTGGGATTCACGAAATGACCCTGCACATCGAAGATGAATTCATCCCCTTCCAGCGCCTCGGCGGCGGCATACTTATCAAGCCCGGCTTCAGACGCCAGGGAATAAAAACCAGCCCCACGCCCGGCCGCCGCCTGAGCCGCATTGAACGCCAACAGGGTGGTCGCCGCGCCGCAGGCGGACACCAGCAGCTCCCGTCGGCTGACACCCAGCCGGTGTGCGTTGGCAGAGGTGGCCTCGTGCGCCATGCGGTTGGCCAGCTTGCTCGTCTTGTCCAGCGGGATAGGCACATACTCTCCATTACTGGTGCTGTCCAGCTTGATGGGCAGGCGTGTGCCCTCGGGATCGTGAACAAATTTCATGGTTGGCTCCTGATTTCAGGAATTAGGAACAACTTGCCCGTGGTGGGGCCGGAAGGAACGGGTGGTAACTAGAAG
>NZ_DFTP01000075.1:0-830 GCF_002381585.1 Marinimicrobium sp. UBA4209 | reverse complement strand
GCGGGCGGAGAGTGGTTTTCATGCGGGTGGGTGACTGGAGGGGCGCCATGCTGGGGGCGATAGCTCCAGGGGTCACGTTCTGTCGCCAATAAATTCAATCATCTCGAACAGAAACTCAAACATCGACCAGCCGTCCGTCTCCTGTGCCTGATCCCGGTGGGATTGGGCGCTCTTCTGAGCCGAGCGCATAGCCTGGATGTTGTCAGGCGTGCCTGCCTGTTGGCCAATCCGATAGGCCCGGCTTTGTTCCGCCGCTGCTCGCTCTTCGTGCATTCTGCTGGTGGAGGTAGAACAGCCAGTGGCCAAAACCGATACCAAAAAAACGACTAAAATCCTCAACGACTTTCTCCTTGATAATGGCCGATATATGCAGGCAATCAATGTAAGCTCCGGAGCGTTTGAAGTACATTTCAAAACCTCGAAGTCTCTCAATAAGCCACCTTAATTTAACATCACGACCTGATTCCTACCATCGCGCTTACCCACATAGAGCATGTTATCCGCCCGGGTAATCAGCGCATCCAGATCATCGTCGGCGTTGGCGACCGCTATACCAATGGTGACGCTCAGGCGAAGATCGCTCATCTCCCCCTCGAGTATCAGTGCGGCGACATTCTCCTTCAACCGCTCTGCCACGGCTTGCGCATTGATTGAATCAGTGTTCGGCAGCGCCACCACAAATTCCTCGCCTCCGAAGCGGCCAATGATGTCGGTGGGGCGCAATGAGTGTCGGCAAACGTCGGCGACTTTGGTCAACACTCGATCACCACAGGTGTGGCCCCAGGTATCATTGACGTCCTTGAAGTGGTGTTCGGCGACAATTACGGTGG
>NZ_DFTP01000032.1:4424-12044 GCF_002381585.1 Marinimicrobium sp. UBA4209 | reverse complement strand
ACCGCCGCGCACAAGACGCTGCCGATCCCGAGTTATGTGCGGGTCACCAACCTGGCCAACAATCGTCAGGTGGTGGTGCGGGTCAATGATCGCGGTCCCTTTCACGGCAACCGCATCATCGATCTGAGCTACGCCGCCGCTCAACGACTGGGGTTTGCCGGCCAGGGAACCGCGCAGGTGGAAGTGGAAATCATCGTACCCGGTAATCAGCCTCCCGCGCCTCTGCGGGCCGAAGCGGACACGTCTTCCGAGCACGATACCTCGGACCAAAAAACGTTCTTACAGGTGGGCGCTTTTGGCTCACTGGATGCGGCCAAATCCCAGCAGACGCGGGTCAGTGCCCTGACGGACTTCCCGGTCGAGGTGCACAGTGCCGATGAACAACCGGTGTTGCACCGGGTACGAATCGGGCCTCTGAGCAGTAACGAAGAAGTTGTGCAGGTGCGTGAGCAGCTGCGCAGAAATGCGATTGAGCAAACCCATATCGTGCGGGAATAGTGCTAGAATTCCAGCGCAAAGTGAGTCTGTGCGATAAGGATCTTTTCTTTTTAAAAAACGGTTTTACATGATGATGCGAAAACTTTTCTCCGCCACCGTCTTGATGTTGTTGACTCTGGCCGTGCAGGCACAGCAGGTCATTATTCCCGCTCCCCCGAGCCTCGCGGCCAGCGCCTATCTGCTGATGGATGCCGATACCGGTACGATCCTGGTGGAGCACGAGGCGGATATGGTGCTGCCGCCGGCGAGCCTGACCAAGATGATGACCAGCTACATCGTCTCGGAGGAGATCGAGCAGGGTCGTATCAGTGAAGACGATATGGTCAACATCAGCGTCAAGGCCTGGCGCAAAGGCGGCTCGAAAATGTTTGTTCGCGAGGGTACCCAGGTGCGCCTGGAGGACCTCAAGCGCGGCGTCATCATCCAGTCCGGTAACGACGCCAGCATTGCTCTGGCGGAGCATGTGGCAGGCAGCGAAGAAGGGTTTGTGGACATCATGAACCAGACCGCCGCCAAACTGGGCATGACCAACACCCATTTCGAAAACTCCACCGGCTGGCCCGCCGAGGGGCACCTGACCACCGCCCGTGATATGGCCATTCTGGCCCGGGCGGTGATCAAGGATCACCCCGATCACTACGCCATGTACAGCGAGAAGTACTTTTCCTACAACGGCATCAATCAGGCCAACCGCAACCGCCTGCTGTTCCGAGATGAGACGGTAGACGGCCTGAAAACCGGCCACACCGAAGAGGCGGGCTACTGCCTGGTGGCCTCGGCGGTGCGGCGGGATATGCGCCTGATTTCCGTGGTGATGGGCACTCGCAGTGAAGATGCCCGGGCCGCTGAAACCGAAAAGCTCCTGGCCTATGGCTTCCGCTACTATCAGACCCAGTCTATCTACGATGCGGGCGATGAACTGCAGCGTAACCGCGTCTGGTACGGTAAGCAGGAGGAAGTGGTGCTGGGCGTGGCCGAGGACATCCGCCTGACCATCCCCCGCGGTGCAGAGGATGCCCTGGAAGCCCAGATGCATATCGATGAAACCATCAAGGCCCCCATTGCCGCAGGCGACGAGCTGGGTAATCTGACCATTGATCTCAACGGTGAGCGCCTGGTGGATGTGCCCCTGGTGGCGCTGGAGCCGGTGGAGGAAGCGGGCTTCTTCCAGCGCCTGATCGACGCAATCAAGCTGTTTTTCCTCAAAATCTTCGGGTAATACCCCGCCTTGTCCGGGCCCTGCCTCCTTTGGGGGAGGCCCGGACATAGCCCCCTCACTCCTGTTATAATGCCGGCGTTTTAAGCTATTCGAGAGGCACGCTGGCCCCATGTCCGCTTCCAACCCTGACGCCCCCAAAATCGAGTTCCCCTGCGAGGATTACCCCATCAAGGTACTCGGTGATGCGGGTAGCGAGCTGCACGAACTGGTCATTGAGGTGATGGAGCGCCACGCCCCGGGTTTTGACCAGACGCGCATCAAGATCAAGGACAGCCGCAATGGTACCTACCAGTCTCTGACGGTCTGGATTACCGCCACCGGTGAACAGCAGTTGAAGACCATTCACCAGGAGCTGGTGGCCAGCTCCGTGACCAAAATGGTGCTTTGAGCCGGTGAAGCCCGCTGTCGCGCCGCATTCCCTGACGCTGCAGGTCAGCGACCTCGGTCGTCGGCCCTACGACGCCGTCTGGCAGGCCATGCGCGCTTTCACCGACGAGCGCGATGCGGAAACCCAGGATCAGCTCTGGCTGGTGGAACACCCCCCGGTATTCACCCAGGGACAGGCGGGCAAGCCCGAGCACCTGCTGCTGCCGGGGGATATTCCCGTGGTACAGACCGACCGGGGCGGGCAGGTGACCTACCACGGCCCCGGCCAGCTGGTGGCCTACCCGCTGCTGGACTTGCGCCGCCTGGGCATGGGGGTGCGGGACCTGGTCACCGCGCTGGAAGAGACCCTGGTGGGCCTGCTGGCCAGTTACGGCGTTGAAGCCTACCCCCGGCCGGATGCGCCGGGGGTGTATATCGCCGGTGACAAAGTCGCGTCTCTGGGGTTGCGGGTGCGCCGGGGCTGCAGTTTTCACGGTCTGGCCCTGAACGTGGCCATGGACCTGGAGCCGTTTCGACGTATCAATCCCTGCGGCTATCAGGGGCTGCAGATGACCCAATTGGCGGATCAATTGACCACGGCGCCGGATATGGCGGAGGTCAAGGATCGCCTGGTCGGGCACTTTGTACAGAAAATAGGCTATTCGTGTACAATGCCCGGCCCACCGCGCTGATCGCGGAGGCCCACAAGGCCGTACGTACAGCATTCAGGCACTAGCCGCTCGGCTCTACCCGGAGCCGAGAGATAGAGAGACGAGAGAGTTTCATGACCGATACCCCCGAAATACAGCCCGTCAAACGCACCCGTCGCCTGCGTCAGGGTGAAAAGCTGCGCGATGCGGACAAGGTCGAGCGCATTCCGGTGAAAGTGATTGCCTCCGATGAGGTGCAGCGCAAGCCGGACTGGATTCGGGTGCGGGTACCCGCCTCGCCGGAAGTGGATCGGATCAAGCAGATCCTGCGCAAGAACAACCTCTCCTCGGTGTGTGAAGAGGCCAACTGCCCCAACTTGGGCGAGTGTTTCAGTGGCGGCACCGCCACTTTCATGATCATGGGCGAGATCTGCACCCGCCGCTGCCCCTTCTGCGATGTGGGCCACGGCAAGCCCAACCCGCTGGATGAAGAGGAGCCCGCGCACCTGGCCAAGGCCATTGCCGAGATGCGCCTGAAGTACGTGGTGATCACCTCGGTGGACCGGGACGATCTGCGCGATGGCGGTGCCCAGCATTTTGCTGACTGCATCCGCGAGTCCCGCGTGCACAGCCCGAATCTGCAGGTGGAAATTCTCACCCCGGATTTCCGGGGCCGGATGGACATTGCCCTGGATATTCTCGAACAGGAAGCGCCGGATGTGTTCAACCACAACCTGGAAACCGTGCCCCGTCTGTATCGTCAGGCGCGCCCCGGCGCCAATTACAAGTGGTCCCTGAAGCTGCTCAAAGAGTACAAGAAGCGCCGTCCGGACGTGCTCACCAAGTCCGGCCTGATGGTCGGCCTGGGGGAGACCAAAGAAGAGATCATCGAGGTACTCAAGGATATGCGTGAGCACGATATCGATATGCTCACCATCGGCCAGTATCTGCAGCCGTCCCGGGACCATCTGCCGGTGGATCGGTTTGTCCACCCGGATGAGTTTGCCGAGTACACCCGCATCGCCCACGAGCTGGGCTTCAAGCACGCGGCCTGCGGCCCGCTGGTGCGCTCCAGCTACCACGCCGACAAACAGGCCCACGGGGAAGCCGTGGGTGTGGTTGACGAGCTGCTGGCGTCAGGACAATAAGCGCCGAGATGGCCGAAACGGCCAGCCCCCAACCGACCGCTTTCCCGCCACAGGCCACTGTGGCGGCAGGCACCTCTCTGGTGATTGAACCGCTGATGCCCTCCACAGCGGGGCTCAGCGGTTTTATCGACACCATCGCCCACTGGCACCACGAACATTGTCTGGCTCGCGGCCTGAAATCATCGCTGGATCGCCGCGCGGAGCAGTTGCACCGCCACCTCACCCGCGAGGCCATCCCGGTGACGCTGATTGCCCGTAAAGGAGCGGAAGTTCTGGGCAGTGTCAGTCTGGTCCGCTATCAGGCGAGTGCGGGCGGGGCGCAGCGGTTATGGCTCAGTAATCTGTATGTGCCGGAGGCGCTCAGAGGGCAAGGGTTGGGCAGTGTGTTGGTGGATAAAGCCTGCCGCTACGCCCATGAGCAGGGCGAAACGGAGCTGTGGCTGTTTACCGACAACCAGCAGGGCTTTTACCAGAAACGCGGCTGGCAGCCAGGCGGAGAGGCCAGAGTCAGCCAGTCCGACGTGGATATTTTCGTAAGACGGTTGTAGCGGGCATTAAGTATTGGATTTGTGGTCACGTCCGGTAACGGCGGATGCGGCCTTTGGCCTTATCCGCCCTACGCATACCACCGCAGTTCGCGTAGGGCGGATAAGCGAAGCGCATCCGCCATAACCTAACCCCGAAGCGCGCATCCGCCGTAACCCAACCCCAAACTTACACCACCGACTCCGGCTCCACCGCCCCACCAAACGCCTCAACCAACGCCTTAACCAAGGCGGTCAATTCAATACTCATCACCGCAAAATCCGCATCAAACGCTTCCGCAGCGGTTTCCGGGTTGCGGTCGCTGGCCTGCTCGAGCAGCTTATCCTCAAACTTCAACCGCTTGACCGCGAACTGGTCGTCCAACACAAAATGGATTGCCTCTTTCCAGGTCAGCGCCAACTTGCTGGCGAACATCCCGGCCTCCAGATGGCTGGCCACCTCCGGCGCGCTCAGGTCCACGTTCTTGCAACGCACCACCCGGCTGTCTTTGCCCGCCTGGAATTCGCACTCTTCACCCAACACAAAGTCGGCGGGCAGGTCTTCGCCACGCAGCCAGTGGGTCATCAACTGGGCTGGTGCCTGCTGCGGGGTCAGGGGAATGGCTTTGAGGCTACCCAGGGCTTCACGCAACTGGCTGAGCAGCTCTTCGGCGCGGTTGCTGGAGGAGCAGTTGACCAGGATCAGACGCTCCTGGGGGGCGATGAAGGCGTAGTCCCGGGCGGACTTGCTGAACGCCTTGGGGAGCAGGTCGAAGATGATTTCGTCTTTCAGGGTCTGGCGCTCTTTGCGGCCCACCGGGCGGCCTTCCTCGGCGCGGATGTCCGCAAGCTTTTCTTCCAGATGCTCGTTGATCACCGCTGCAGGCAGGATTTTTTCCTGCCGCTTCAGGCATACCATCAGGTAGCCGTTGCTGGCGTGCACGTAGTCCTGGGCGTCTGGGCCGGCGGGCGGTACCCAGCCGAAACGGCTCATATCCTGGCTTCCGCAAGGCTTGAAAGGCGCTTGGCTGAGCTTGTCCGAGAGCGCTTCGGCGCTGTCATTCAGGGGTTCGGTCAGTTGAAACTGGCGTAGATTTTTAAACCACATAATCGATCCGGTCTGGCAGGCGTGAAGGGCGCACCTTTCGAGGCGTGCGCCCGGTCAGAAAGCGGGGGAGTGTACCACAGCGAGTCGGCTTAGCTCTGGTGCTCGAGCGAGTCCCGGTCGGCGCCGGTCAGGGTGTTCTCGGAGTTGAATTCGCGCACGAAAATACCCCAGAAGGCCACAAACAGGGCCGCTACCAGGGGCCCCATGACGAAACCGTTGATCCCGAACAGGGCGATACCCCCGAGGGTGGAGAGCAGCACGACGTAGTCGGGCAGCTTGGTGTCCCGGCCAACCAGAATGGGGCGCAGAATATTGTCCACCAGGCCGATCACCCCCGCACCGAAGGCCACCAGGATAATGCCCTGGGTGTAGTCGCCGGTGGCGAGCAGGTAGATGGCGACCGGCGCCCAGATGATGGCGGCACCGACGGCGGGAATCAGGGAGGCAAAGGCCATGACCACGCCCCAGAGCATGGGGGCGGGAATGTCCAACAGCCAGAAGATGATGCCCCCGAGGCCCCCCTGAACCGCTGCCACCACGATATTGCCTTTCACCGTGGCCCGGGTCACTTCCGCGAACTTGCGAAACAGCAGCCGTTCGCGTTCATCGCCAATCGGCAGCGCCTTGATCAGCAGCTCGAGCAGCCGCGAGCCGTCGCGCAGCATGAAGAAGGTGAGATACACCATCAGGCAGATATTGAGCACGAAGCGGAAGGCATTCTGTCCGATATCGAGGGTGTGTTGCGCGAGGAACTTGCCCGTGGCCATGGCCGCGTCGGTCGCGTGGCTCTGCAGTTCATCAATACTGATGTTGAAGCGGTCGAGCACGGACTGGATGACCGGGAAGCTTTCCTGGACCCGGTCGATGTATTGTTCGAGATCGATGTCACCTTTATCCAGCTTCTGGTAGATGCCGACGCCCTCGGCGACCACGGAGGTGATGATGAAGATCACCGGCAGGATGACGATGACCAGGCAGAGCAGCAGGGTGGTGAGGGCGGCGATGTTTTCGCGTTGGTTGAATTTGTTCAGCAGCCGCTGTTGTACGGGATAGAAGATGATGGCGACGGCACAGGCCCAGAAGATGGGGCCAAAGAAGGGCTTGAGCACCCACAGAAAACCCACCGAGACCAGCAGCAATAGCCAGATAAACGCTCGTGTTTCCATTTTGCTGTTCATTTGTCCATTCCTTCCAATCAGTTTTTTCGCTGCATGACGTCCGGGCCGCTTCGGGGTGTACTGTTTCCAGACACGCCGTGAACCCATCCCTGGGGGCTCGCATCGCGGGTCCCCCGCTCCACGGTCTGGAAACAGTACACCCCAAATCGGCCCTCAGAGGCTCTTCTCGCGCCCGGGTGGAATGATACATCACGAAATGGTTTTTTGCTGAGAGGTGGTCGGTGAAGTACGGAAGTAGGAGGATGGCACGGAGCCCGAGGGGTGGGTGTCTTATTCCGAAACCCTCTCTTCATGGAGGAAGCGGTCCGGCGTTCCGGGAGGGAGCTACAGGGATGTATTCATCGCGTTTTCGGAATAAGACACCCACTCCTTGGGCGGTCTTTCCAAGTAATCACAAACCAAATTTATTCGTCCAGGAAACTGCGCAGGTGGTCCGAGCGGGACGGGTGGCGGAGCTTGCGCAGGGCCTTGGCTTCGATCTGACGGATCCGCTCGCGGGTCACGTCAAACTGCTTGCCTACCTCTTCCAGCGTATGGTCGGTGTTCATATCGATACCGAAACGCATCCGCAACACCTTCGCTTCCCGGGCGGTCAGACCGGCCAACACCTCGCGGGTCGCCTCGGTCAGGCCTTCCGTGGTGGCGGAATCCACCGGCGAGACAATGGTGTTGTCCTCGATAAAGTCACCCAGGTGCGAGTCTTCATCATCACCGATGGGCGTCTCCATGGAGATCGGCTCCTTGGCGATCTTGAGCACCTTGCGGACCTTGTCTTCCGGCATCTCCATGCGCTCACCCAGCTCTTCCGGGGTGGGTTCGCGGCCCATTTCCTGCAGCATCTGGCGGGACACACGGTTGAGCTTGTTGATGGTCTCAATCATGTGCACCGGAATACGGATGGTGCGCGCCTGGTCGGCGATCGAGCGGGT